>JAJFTU010000198.1 GCA_021372775.1 bacterium
GGATCCGGCGGCTCAGTCGATGCCGGGAGCGGCCGGGGGGAAGACGATCGCGAAGCGGGCGCCGCCGCCGGGGCGGGCGCCGACGTCGATGCGGCCGCCGTTCGCCTCGACGAGGGCGTAGGCGACGGAGAGGCCGAGGCCGGTGCCGCGGCCGGCCGGCTTGGTCGTGAAGAACGGCTCGAAGATCCGCTCGCGCAGCTCCTCGGGAACGCCGGGGCCGTCGTCCTCGACGACGAGCGCCGTCCCGTCCGGAACCGCCTCGGCGGCGAGCGAAACCGCGCCGTGCGGCCCCGCGGCCTCGACGGCGTTGAAGGCCAGCGCGAGCAGCGCCTGCAGCGTCTGCCCTTCCGCGACGTGGATCGCCGGCGCGTCGGCGACGCGGACCTCGATCCGGTCGAGCCGCGTGCCGGGATGGCGCGCGAGGATCCGCCGCGCCTGGTCGAGCAGCGCCGTCGGCTCGACGCGCTTCCGCTCGTCGGCCGCGGGACGCGAGAAGCGGAGCAGGCCGTCCACGATTTCCTTGACGTGCAGCGCCTCGGCGGCGACCGACGCCGCGTCGGCCCGCGCCGCCTCGCGCGCCTCGTCGCCGAGCGGCGCCGCGAGCTGCGCGCCGATCCGCTCCGCGCGCCGCGCGATCGCCTCGAGCGGCGCCTCGATCTCCTGCGCGCCGCCCGCCGCGACGCGCCCGACGGCGGCGAGCCTCTCCGCCTGCGCCATCGCCCGTTCCATCTCCCGCTGCGCGGTGACGTCCTTGGCGAAGGTGACGACGTGCGTGACCTCGTCGCCGCGGCCGAGGCGCATCGGCACCTTCTCGACGACGTAGTAGCGCGGCGCGCCGTCGCCGCGGCCGCGGACCTCGATCGCGCTCGCCCGCCCGGAGCGGAAGACCTCGCGGTACTCGGCGAGCACCGCGTCGTCGGGGCGCAGCGCCTCGGCGAGGCCGCGCCCGAGCACGAGCTTGCGCGGCAGGCCGAGCGGCCCGGTCTCGCGGTCGCGGTTCCAAAGGACGATCCGCAGGTCGCGGTCCACGACGTGCAGCGAAACCGGCAGCGCGTCCACGACCGTCTGGAACAGGTCGGCGCCGGTCGCTTCCGCCGCGCGGGGCGCGGCCCCGCCGGCGGCCGTCGCCGCGCGCCGCGCGAGCATCCGCCCGAGAAGGATGAAGAGGTCGCGGTCCTCGCACTCCGCGGGGACCGTGCCGGACGCGCCGGCGGCGAGGAACGCCGCGTGGACCGCCTGCGCGCGGGGCGAGGCCGCGCCGAAGGCGATCGCCGCCCCCGCGCGCCGCAGCGCGGCGAGGACCGCGGGGCCGCCGCCCGGCCCGCCGGCGTCCGCGTGGACGAGCGCGCCGACGCACCGCGGCCCGAGCTCTTCCGCGACCGCCCCGCCGAGATCGGCCGCCGCCAAGGCGACGCGGTCCCGGAACGGCGCCGGCCCGCGGACGACGATCTCGAAGTCCGGTTTCGAATCCACGCCTGCCCCCGCCTCTTCCGTCGGAACCGCCGCCGAACGCCCCGCCATCGGACGCCCCCGGCGCTCCATCAAAGCCCTTATCGGCCCGCCGCCGGAGAAGTTGCGTCGTTCGGCGGTTCGGCGCCGAAGATCTTGCGGTACGACCGTTCCAGGCGGGCCACGACCTTGGCCCGCTTCTTCGGGTCGAGCGGCGCGCCCCGCCAGCGGGCGCGGTCCAGGTCGACGACGAAGAGCTCGAGCGAGCCGTCGTCGCCGCGGCGCGCGAGGAGGTTCCCGAGGTTCATGTCGGGATGCTCGAGCCCCGCCTCGTGGCAGCGCGCGAGCAGCGCCAGCGCCGCCCGCCAAAGCGGCGCCGCCTCGGCGCCGTTCGCGATCAGCCGCGCGAGATCCTCGGCGCCCTCGACGTACCGCGCGATCCCCCACGCCCGCCAGCCGGGGCGCGCACCGACCAGGACGAGCCCGATCGTCTCGCCGACCGGCAGCCCCGCGGCGCGCGCGGCCCGCCCGACGGCGAGCTCGCGCAGGAAGCGCGCGCGGCCGAAGTAGCGGTCGTGGTTGACCAGCCGCACCGCGCCGCCGCGCAGGTACTGCTTGACGAACAGCTTCGTCCCGTCCTCGAGCTGCGCGACGAAGCAGGGCCCGCGCCCCGTGCCGACCCCCTCGGGACGCGGCCGCACCTTCTCCCACGGCCGGTCGAGCCCGGCCGCGACGGCGCCGTCCGCGATCGCCTCGTCGAGGATCGCCGCGACCGCGCCGTGCCGCAGCAGGCGGAACCCCGGAGGCGCCGCGATCATCGTCCCTCTCCAGCGCCCGCCGCCGCGCCGCGGCGCCGCAGCTCCCAGAGCCGCGCGTACTTGAGGTAGGTCGTGAAGCCGTCGAGCAGCGCGGCGACGAGGCCGTGCGTCCCGTCGAGGAAGCCGCGCCGCAGCGCGTAGGCGCGGAAGAAGCGCCAGAACGGATGGCCGACGATCGCCGCCGGCCCCGAGCGCCGCCCCTTGCGCAGCATGTCGCGCGCGCCGTGGTCGGCGTAACGGAAGACCTTCGGCCAGTACTGGTCGAAGGAGCGGAAGGTGTCGTGGAGCATCGGCGCGCGCAGCGTCGGCAGCGGCCCGACGAGGTCGATCTCCTCGTGGACGAGCCGGTCCTGGTAGCGGGCGCGGTCGCGGGCGACGAGGCGGATCACGGTGTCGCGGCCCCAGTCGCCGCGCTTGAGCGGCCGGCCGAGAAAGAGGTTCACGCGGCGGATCCAGTAGCCGTCGGCCTTCGGGCCGGCGGCGACGACGCGCCGCAGCTCCTCGGCCAGCTCCGGGGTGACGATCTCGTCGGCGTCGAGGATCAGCACCCACTCGAAGCGGCAGTGCGGCAGCGCCCAGTTCTTCTGCCGCGCCGGGCTCTCGTACGGATGCTCGAGGACCCGCGCCCCCTTGGCCCGCGCGATCTCCGGCGTGGCGTCGGTCGAGCCGGAATCGACGAGCAGCACGTCGGCGCAGAAGGCGACGGAGTCGAGGGCGGCGCCGAGAACCTCCGCCTCGTCGCGCGCCGTGATCAGCGCCGTGATCGGCGCTTTGTCGATGGCGTCCATGGAACCTCGGCGGCGTCAGGCCGCGGGCTTCGGCCGCGCGAGCCACGCGACGGCGATGCTGAGCAGGTAGAGCAGGATCATCGGCAGGGCGAAGATCGTGCAGGTGATGACGTCGGGGGTCGGGGTGACGATCGCGGCGATCAGGAAGATCACCCACAGCGCCACGTCGAACTTCTTCCAAAGGAAGCGCGCCGTGACGAGGCCGAGACGCGCGAGGGCGAGGACGATCAGCGGCATCTCGAAGACCGCGCCCATGCCGAGAAGCAGCTTCGTCGAGAAGGCGAACGCCGAGTCGAGCGAGATGACCGACTGGTACCCCTTCGACTGCTGGGCGAGGAAGTTGATCGCCGAGGGCATGGCCACGAAGTAGCAGAAGGCGACGCCGCCGAGGAAGAGGACCGTCCCGGAGGCGATCACCGGCAGGATCCAGCGGCGCTCGCGGCGGTAGAGCCCCGGCGAGACGAACGACCAGAGCTGGTAGAGGATCACCGGCACGCCGACGACGATGCCGCCGACGAGCGCGGCCTTCATCTTGTTCATGAACCCCTCGGAGGGGCGCATGACGGCGAGCGTGCCGACCGCCTTTTGGACGGGGTCGAGCAGCCAGTGAAGGATCTGGTCGGCGAAGAAGAGCGAGACGCCGAAGCCGAGCGCGACGGCGAGCGCCGAGCGGAAGACGCGGCGCCGCAGCTCTTCGAGGTGGTCGAGGAAGCCCATCCGCGGCCCGCCCCCTTCTTCCTTCGGGCGGGCGTCGTCGCTTTCGGCGGAACTCACGGCTTCTCCTCGGGTGTCGTCGCGGCGGGCTTGTCTCCGCTCTCGACGCCGGCGGCCGGCAGCTCGGCCGCTGAAGGCTCCGGCGGCGGCTCGACCGCGTCGGACTCGGAGGGAACGGCCGGCGGTTCGACCGGGGGCGCGGGGTCGGGCGAGCCGGAAGCGTAGGCGGAGAGCCCGGCGACGTCGCGGACGATCCCCTGCGCGTCGCCCTTCAGCCCCTGCAGATCCTTGGCGACCCCCTTGATTTCCTCGAGCGCGACTTCCCGCTCCAGAGTCCCCTGGAATTCGCGCATCGCGGCCCGCATCTGGCCGACGAAGCCGCCCAGTTGCCGTCCGATCTGCGGCAGTCGCCTCGGGCCGAAGATCAACAGCCCCAAAACGACGAGCAGCAGGAACTCTTCGCCGCCGATGTCGAACATATCGTCGCGAGTGTAGCGACGCGCCGTGCGGCGGTCAAACTGCAAACCGCGGTCGAGGAAGCCCGCAAATCGCCGCTTTTCAAGCACTTGAGGAGATCGATGGTGCGCGGCGGCGAGCCGGTCCCTATACTTCGCCCCATGAAGTGGCCCCGTCCAGCCTACCTCGTGCCGGCGCTGGTCTTCGCGCTCGGCCTCCCCGTGGTCCTGCTCGGCGCCCGCGCCGCCGCGACCTCCTCCGCGCCGTCGCCGAAGCTCGCCGCCTACACCGAGCTCCTCGCGACGCTGGAGGAGCGGCGCGCCCCGGCGATCGACGCCAAGAAGCTCGTCTACCAGAGCATCCACGGGATGACGCAGACGCTCGACCCGCACACCAACTTCCTCGACGAAGAGGTCTATCGCGAGATGAAGGAGGAGCAGAGCGGGTCGTTCTTCGGCCTCGGGATCGTCATCAGCAAGCGCGGCCGGCAGCAGCCGCTGCGGGTCATCGCGCCGATGGCCGAGACCCCCGCGGCGCGGATGGGGATCCGCCCCGGCGACGTCATCGCCCACGTGCGCGACCTCCGGGCGAAGGTGGACATCGAGACGATCGGGCTCACCGTGCAGGAGGCGGTGAAGTACCTCCGCGGCCCGCGCGGCACCGAGGTCGAGCTGACGATCGAGCGGCCGGGGATCGCCGAGCCGCTGGTCTTCAAGATCGCGCGCGACGAGATCCGCACCCCCGCCGTGAACCAGGTCTTCATGGCCCGCCCCGGCGTCGGCTACATCCACGTCGCCAACTTCACCGAGACGACGACGTCCGAGCTCGACCGCGCGCTCGACCAGCTCAAGTCGCAGGGCGCCCGCAAGCTCGTCCTCGACCTGCAGGGAAACCCCGGCGGCCTGCTCGACCAGGCGATCGGCGTCGCCAGCCGCTTCCTCCGCCCCGGCGAGTTGGTCGTCTACACCGAGGGCCGGCGGCCCGGCTCGCGCCAGGACTACTTCGGGCAGCGCGACGTGCCGCGCGTCGATTGGCCGATGGTCGTGCTCGTGGACCGCGGCGCCGCCTCGGCCTCCGAGATCGTCGCCGGCGCGCTGCAGGACCACGACCGCGCCTACGTCGTCGGCGAGACGTCGTTCGGCAAGGGGCTCGTGCAGTCGGTCTACCCGCTCCCCGAGAGCACGGCGATCGCCCTGACGACGCAGAAGTACTACACGCCGTCCGGCCGCTGCATCCAGCGCCCCTACGCGGCCGAGGACGACTACTACCTCGAGAACGTGCAGCGCGAGGCGATTCCCAAGCCGACGTCCGACGCGCAGACCTACAAGACCGACGCCGGACGCAAGGTCTACGGCGGCGGCGGGATCACCCCCGACGTCTCCGCGCCGACCCCCGACCCGCCGGAGGCGCTCGTCCAACTCGCCCGCGTCTCGGCGTTCCAGCGCTTCGCCACGCCGCTGACGGCCGACGCGCGCCGCCGCTACGAAGGCGCCGACGACCTGCTCTTCGACGACTTCCTCGCCTTCGCCGCGCGGGAGACGCCGGAGATCGGCGCCGCCGGCATCAAGGCCGCGCGCGAGCTGGTGCTGGCGCAGGTCCGCGCCGAGATGGCGCTCGCCGAGGGCGGGATGACGGCGCGCGACCGGCTGCTGATCCAGCGCTCGCCGGCCTACGTCAAGGGGCTCGCCGCGCTCGACGACGCGGCGAAGCTCGTCGCGCGCCGCGCCGCGGCCGCGGCCCCCGGCAAGGGCGCGCCCCTCGCCGCGCGCGCCGAGGCCGCCGCCGAGCGCTGATCCCGCGCTATCATGCGGCGCGCCCGGACGTCCGATCCGCCGGCCCGCCGAGGGACACGATGAACGAAACCGCCACGCTCCGCGCGTTGCGCCGCTTCGGCGGCGCCGCGGCGATCGCCCTGCTTCTCGCGGCCGCAGGGTGCGCCGAGACGAAGAAGATCGAGCAGCCCGCCCCGCCGCCGCCGGAGCCGGTCCCCGAGATGCGTCCGGTCGAAACGCCGCCGCCGCCCCCGCCGCCGCCGAAGGTCTACGTGACGGTGACCGGCAGCAAGGTCAACGTGCGCAAGGGACCGGGAACGGACCAGCCGACGGTGACCCGCGTGAAGAAGGGAGACCGCCTGCTGCTCGTCGAGGAGAAGGGCGATTGGGATTCGATCACCCTCCCCGACGGCTCGGCCGGGTTCATCTCCTCGAAGCTCGTGCGCAAGGAAGAGCCCTGCCCCGCCGACAGCGCGGTCGCCGAGATGGTCGAGAAGCCGGCGATGTCGTTCGAGCAGGGGAGCGCGCACGGCGTCGTGCAGCTCAAGCTGTCGGTCGGCGCCGACGGCGCGGTGACCGCCGTGAAGACGCTGCAGAACGGCACCGGGGACGCGGGGCTCGAGGCGCAGGCGACGCAGGAGGCGCGGACGATCAAGTTCAAGCCGCTCATCCGCCGCTGCAAGCCGACGCCGTTCAGCTACATCTTCAGCCGCACGTTCTGACCGCGGCGCTTCGCCCTTCGCGCCCGGCGGCCCCGCGCCGCCGGGCGTCGTCGTCTCAGACCAAGTAGGAGACGGCGAGCCCGATCTGGGCGGTCATCATCATCAGGTACATGTGGGTCCACGACGGGTGGTTCTCGGTCGTGGCCAGCGCCTCGGGATCGCGCAGGATCAGCCAGACGGTGTAGACGCCCCAGAACGCGAGCGCGAGCCCCAGGATCGCCAGCGCCCACGGGTTGCCGGTGAGGATCGTGTGCCGCCCGCCGACGAACGGATCGGGGACGACGGCGCCGAGCGGAATCAGCAGCCACGGCAGCACGAACGAGGGGGCCATCAGCAGCGCCGCGCGCTTCACGCCGTAGCGGATCGGCAGCGTCGTGCAGCCCCCTTCCGCGTCCCCCCTCATGTCGGAGAAGTCCTTCGTCGAGGCCGAGCCGAGCAGGAAGAGCGCGAAGACGAGGCCGAGGTACCAGGGCTCGAGCGCGAGGAGCGGGCCGACCATGCACCAGCCGGCGACCTTGAGCAGCATCCCGCGCGGCACGGCGATCGTCAGGTTGGCGCCGAGCGGCATCCGCTTCGTCCGGCCCCACGCCGGCGCGGAGTAGACGAAGGTGAAGACCATCCCGGCGACGAAGACGAAGAACGAGGCGTGCCAGCGCCAGAGCGACCAGAGGCTCTCCCCCGCCGGCGCGACGAGCCGCTCGAGGAAGCCGCCCGCGGGGTAGATCACGACGAACCAGGTCGGGACGACCGCCAGCGCGTAGAGGATCCAAGTCGCGCGCCACGCGCCGCGGAGCGAGATCCGCCCCGAGGGGAGCATCCGCGCCGGCTTGTTCACGCGGTCGATCGGCAGGTCGTAGATCTGGTTGATCACGTTGCTCGCCGCGTTGAGCAGCGCGGCGCAGAGCGAGCCGAAGACGATCGTCAGCAGGATCGCCCAGGTGAAGCGTCGCGACGGATCGGGGTTCCACTTCGAGCCGAAGGCGCAGACCGCGCCCGAGACGACGCCGAGCGTCGGGGGGAGCAGCGTGAACGGCCGGGTGAAGGAGACGTAGTTGCGCAGGGCCGAGCCGCTGTCCGCCGGTCCGCCGTTCGTCGTCATCGTCGTCAGATCGTCCATAGCGCCAACCCCACCGCGCCGAGCGCGCCGACGAGGGTGTTGGCGACGTTCACAACTTCGTTGTCGAGGAAGCGCCGCTCGAAGAGCGCGCCGATCACGCTCTCGACCATCGGCGCGGCGAACGCCGCGAGACCGATGAAGAGCGCGCCGCGCGCCGTCGTCGTCCGCGTGGCGAACGCGCCGACGGCGAAGAGCGCCGCGCCGCCGGCCGCGGCGAGCGTGCCGGCGAGGCTCACGCCGCCGTCCGTGCCGCGCGGGCAGGGCCGGAAGGTCGTGATGAGCACCGTGCGGCGGCCGAACGCCTGGCCGATCTCCGAGGCCAGCGTGTCGGCGGTCGCCGCGGCGAGCGCGGCCACGGCGGCGAGCATGAAGACCGAGGCCGGCTCGGCGGTCGCGGAGAGAAACGCGAAGACGAGCGCCGCGCCGCCGTTGGCCCAGACGTTGCGCGCCCCGCGCCGGCCGCCCCGCTCCTGCGCCGTCCCCTCGCGTTCCTTCTCCCGGCGCCGGACGCGCGTCGCCGCGCTGCCGACGAGCACGAAGATCGCCAGCGCCGCGAAGAGCCGCCAGCCGCCGAAGACGCCGAGGCCGAGGGCGAGGAGCGAGCCGTGCGCCGCGCCGGAGAGATCGACCGCCCGCGCGGCGAGCGCGAGCAGCATGCAGACGACGACCCCGCCGACGACCCACGGCAGCCGCGGCGCGAAGAGCGTGCGCGCTGCCGCGGCGAGGTTCATCGGCTGGACGAGCGTCGCCGCGTAGAGCAGCGCGCCGCCGAGCAGCGGCACGACGAGGTTGTCGTCGGTCCGCAGCGGCGCCGTCTCGGCGAGCGCGACGATCACCGTCACGACGCCGATCGCCCAGAGACTGAACGGCGGCAGCGGACCGGCGTCGCGGAGGACGAACCCGGCGAGCGCGACGGCCATCGGCCCGCCGCCGAGCAGGAAGCCGACGAGGCCCGCCCAGCTCTTGTCGCGGTTCCAAGGCAGCGGCCCGGTCAGGCGGCCGAAGACGATCCCGAACGCCCCCGCCAGTCCGTCGCCGAAGGCGAGCAGCGCCCACGCCGCGGCGACGACCTCCAGGTGCTGCCGGAAGATCAGGATCAGCGCCAGCACGCTCAGCGGGTAGAGCACGATCCCGCGGTCGGCGCCGGCGCGGCTGGCCTCGCCGCGGAAGAGCGCGCGGCCGCCGATCCGCGGCAGGACGAGCAGGTTGAAGAGCAGCGCCGCGAGCGCGAGGAGCGCCGCCTGCCGCCAGTCCAAGTAGGCGAGCAGGAAGGCGAACCCGCCCATGGCGATGTGCACCGTCCGCCGCCCGAGCTCCCGCTTCGCGCGGCGGTCATCGGCCGTCGCGGCGGCCGCTTCGCCGTTCATCGTTCCCCGCCCCTCCGCCGTCAACGCGCCGTCCCCCGCCGCCGCAGCGCGGCGAGGTACTCCGCCGCGGCCTCGTCCCACGGGCGCGGCGCGAAGAAGCGCGCCGCGAAGCGTCCCGTCGCCAGCGGCGTCGCCGCCGGCCGCGCCGCGTCGAGCCCCGCCTCGGCGGGGTCGAGCGGCGCGAGCCGCCGCGGATCCTCGCCGCAGAGTTCGAAGGCGCGCCGCGCGAAGCCGAAGCGCGAGAGCGCCGGGCCGTCGGCGAAATGCCAGATCCCCGTCTCCGCCGAGGCCATCAGCGCCGCGGCCGCCGCGGCCGCCTCGCCGACGTAGGTCGGCTTCTTGATCCAGCCGTCCACGACCGGGATCGTCCCCGGCCCGCTCCGCGCGCGGTCGAGCAGCCGGCTGAGCAGCGTCTCGCGCCCCGCGCCGACGATGAACGAGAGGCGCAGCACCGCGCAGTCCTCGAGCGTTCCCAGCGCGGCGAGCTCCCCTTCCAGCTTGCTGCGGCCGTATTCGTTGAGCGGCGCCGGCAGGTCGTCCTCGACGTACTCGGCGCCCTTCGCGCCGTCGAAGACGTAGTCGGTCGAGAGGTGGACGAAGCGCGCGCCGACGGCGCGGCAGGCCGCGGCGAGGTTCGCCGGCCCTTCGGCGTTGACCCGCCGCGCGAGATCCGGATCGGCCTCGCAGAGATCGACGTCGGAGACCGCCGCGCAGTTCACGACGACCGTCGGGGCCAGCCGCTCGAACTCCGCCTCCAGCCGCCAGCGGTCGGCGACGTCGAGCTCGGCCTTGGTCGCGGAAACGGTGTGCGGGAACCGCTCTTCGCAGAGGTCGGTCAGGACGCGCCCGACGAGCCCGCCCGCGCCGACGATCAGCGGCCGCACGCCGAGGTTCCCCTCGCCGTCGGTCATTGGGTGCTCCGCTGGAAGTTGAGGACCTCGCCGATGCCGAAGAGGTCGATGATCAGCGAGAACTCGCGCCGGTCGTTGTCCACGAACGAGCGCTGGTCGAAGCCGAAGCGGAACGAGCAGCACTGCGTCGCCCAGCGGACCTCGTACCGCTGGTGGTCGAGCTTGTGGTCCTGGGCGTTCCAGTCCCACTCGGTCTCCAGCGAGAGGCGGCGGTTCGGCGCGACGGCGCCCCAGCGGGCGCGGAGGTAGTTCGTCGCGTCGTAGAGCCCCTCGGCCGGCGCGACGCGCCGGTACCACGAGGCCGAGACGTAGTGGTCGGCGGAGAGGCGCAGCAGCGCGGAGAGGCTGGTGTCGGTCAGCTTGCGGTTCGCCGGGTCGTAGATCGCGGTGAGGTCGAAGACCTCCTCGGCGGTCGCGTTGAGCCGCGCCCGCACCTGCACCGGCGAGAAGCTGCGGTCGTCGCCGATCGCGTTCCCCGACTCGTCGCGCCGCACCTTCCCCGTCGTCGGGTCGATCTGGTACTTCTGCAGCAGCGCGTTGACGAACGAGTAGCTCTGCGAGACCTCGATGCTCGCGAACTCGACCGGCGCCAGCGTCTTGGCCAGCTCGACCTTCTCCTTCGCCTCCGACGCGTCGGCCTTCTTCTGCTGCTGCTCCTGGTCCTTGCTCTGCTCCTCGAGGCCGCGGAACGACGTCTCCTTCGCCGTGGCCAGCCCCACCGCGCGCCCCGCCGACTGCGGCCGCAGGGCGATGAACCGCTGGCGGACGCCGTAGGTCAGGTCGGAGGTCTGCCCGGGGAGCGAGTCCACCTCGTCGAAGACCGGGATCTCGGACGCCTTCACCCCCGGCGTCGGCCGGAAGCCGTACTGCAGGAACGGCTCGATCACGTGCTTCATCTTCGGCGAGTACGACCAGTGCGGCGTGTCGTAGATCCGCTGCAGCCGCGGACCGGTGAAGGTGAAGCCGGCGCTCCAGAGGTTCCGGAACAGCGAGCGGGAGACGATCGTCGTCGAGTCGGTCTCCGACGGGCGGCCGGTGTAGTAGGTGCCGCGCCAGCCGGCGGAGAACGTCAGGTCGCCCCAGGCGCGCTTCAGCAGCGGCGCCGTGAGCTGCGGGGCGAAGTCCACGCGGCCCCAGCGGCTGTGGGCCGTCTCGACGAGCTCCGAGTCGTCGGAGACGCCGGTCGAGCCGGTCGGCAGTTCCAGGAGGTCGCGGCCGAAGCCGGCGATCGACGACTCGAAGGAGAAGTAGAACGGCGTCTTGCCGATCTGCTGCGCGCGGCCGCGCAGCTCGAGCTGCGGGAAGGTTGTGTTGATCGTCTTGCCGGTGAGCCGCCCCTCGTAGGTGCTGCCGCCGAGGAAGTACTGCTGGTAGCGGCGGGCGCGCAGCGAGAGCGAGTACCAGCCCCACGTCTTCGTGAGGTCGATCGTCGAGTCGGTCTGCGGCGTCGCGGCGACGGCGAGGTTCGTCTCGTAGTCGGTGAGGTAGTTGAAGTCGGAGACCTGCTGAATGCTCGCCGTCAGTTGGAAGTCGTTCCAGAACGGCTGCGACTGGCGCCAGTCCACGCGGTAGCGGTTCGTCCCCCGCACCTGGTCGTGGATGTAGTGCACGTCGCCGGACGCCTTGCCGAGCCAGGTCGGCAGCCAGTCGAGCTGGGCCTCGAGGCCGAGGCCGACCTTCGTGTAGGCGGTCGTGGTCAGCGTCAGGTCCGCGTTGTCGGCGAACGGCCAGTAGTACGGCACGCCGACCGACGTTCCGAGGTTCGTCGAATTGCGGAACTCGGGGAAGAGCAGCCCCGCCGCGCGGCCGCTCTTGATCGGCCAGACGAGGTACGGCGTGTAGAAGACCGGCAGTTGGCCGGCGCGGAAGGCGACGTTCTTGAGGTGCGCGTAGTGGCCGATGTGGAAGATTCCCGACGAGAGGCGGAACGACCAGTACGGCGTCGGCTGCGTGCAGGTGGTGAAGACGCCGTCCTCGACCTTGAGGTGGTCCTTGTCCAGGCGCTCGACCGTCTTGGCGCGGAGAACCGCGTTGTCCTGGTCGAAGTAGCCGACGACGTCCTCCATCTTCCCGGTCTGCGGCCCGAGGTTGTAGGCCAGGCGCCGCCCGGCGAGCAGCGCGCCGGGGAACGAGAGGACGACGTTGCCGTTCGCCTCGACCGTGCCGAGGTCGCGGCGGTAGACGACCTCGTCGGCCTGGATCTTCGCCTCGCCGGTCTCGATCTCCACGTACTCGCTGAACCGCAGTTCGTCCCCCTGCTCGGAGGCCCGTCCGGAGCGGACGCGGACGATCCCCGGCAGCGCGAGGGTCGTCGGCGGCGCGGCGGACGCGGGCGCGGCGGCCGCGGAGGAAGAGCCGCCCGCGGCCGCGGGCTGCGCCGGCTCGGCCGGCGGCGCCGCGAGAACGGCCGAAGCGCCCGCGAGCGCGGCGAGCGCGCCCCAAACGGCGACGAGCCGGCCCGTCACGCGGGGAAGACCATGCCGGCGTAGGCGACGACCTCGCGGTCGTCGCCGGTCACGGCGCCCGAATGCGTGTAGACCACCAACTTCCCCGAAGCGGCGCCGAGCCGCCGGAACGCGGCCAGCGCCGCCGTCGCCGGCGCCGCGCCGCACATCGAAATGTCCCGTTCCTCGACCACCCGGTGCAGCCCCTCGGCGTCGAGCGCCGCGGCGCGGTCGAGCGCCAGCTTGTCCTGGCGCTCGCAGAAGGCGGCCGGCCTGTAGTGGGTCATGTCCGAGGAGATCACCACGAGCGGCTTGTCCTCTTCCTTCGCGATCACGGCCGCGAGCGCCTCCCCCAGGCGCAGGAGCGCCTCGAGCCGGTTCGTGCCGACGACGATCGGCGCCAGCGCGACGTCCGGCCGCAGCGTCTGGAGGAACGGCGCCTGGACCTCGAGGCAGTGCTCGGCGCGGTGGGCCGCGCCGTCGAAGACGACGTCGGGGTCTGCCGCGACGATCTTCTCCAAAAGGTCGTGGGCGATCGCGACCTTGCCGAGCGGCGTCAGCCACTCGTCCTCGGGCGCCGCGGCGAGCGCCGCGCCGCGCCCGGTGTGGTTCGGGCCGAGAAGCACGACCCGCGCCGGAATCGCCGCCTCGGCGAAGGTGCGCCCCGCTGCCGCGCCGCTGTAGACGTAGCCGGCGTGCGGAACGAGGACGCCGTGCGCGGGACGCGCGGGGCGCGCGGCGGGAATCAACTCCGCGAGCGCGGCGGCGAGCCCCTCGCGCCGGCCGGGGTAGAACGCGCCGGCGACGGCGGGCATGCGTACGGTGCCCATTCGACCTCCCAAGTCGCTAAGGATAGCCAGCGCGCCGCCCCCCGTCATC
>JAJFTU010000199.1 GCA_021372775.1 bacterium
GCGCCGCGGGATTCCGGCGTGGGCGACCGACGGAGGCGCGGCGCGTCTGCGCGGGAGAGCCGCGGCGGTGCTGCGCGCGACGGGCGCCGGCGACTGCGTGGCGAGTCTCCACCGGTGCGGCGGCGCGGCCGTGGGCTGGCCGGACGTGATCGGCGTGATCCCGCCGACCGGGCGGATGCTGGCCGTCGAGGTCAAGCGCCCGGAGCAGGTGGAGCGGCACGGCGAGGGCTGGCGGCAGGTGCGGCCTGCGGGGAGCCCTAGCGCGGAGCAGGTGGCGATGCTGGCGAGACTCGAGGAATGCGGCGCGGTGGTCTGCGTCGCGTGGGACGAGAGGGATGTGGTCGATGCATTGGAGGGCAGATGAGCTTTGCGAGGCGAATGAAGCGGCCGGAGCAGATTTCGCGGAATAGGGAGCTCTTGGAGTACGTCGAGTATTGGCAGCGCAAGTTCTACGAGGCGAAGGAGGTGATCGGCCGCCAGAGCAGGGCGGGAATCGTGATGCTCGGCCGGCTTGGCGGAGAGGTCGTTCTGAGCGGTGAGAGTCTCGACGCGACTCGCGGCATGGCGCTCAGGTTCACTCCGGTGGACGGCGGCGTGAGGCTGTCGATTGTCTCCACATCCGCCAAGCCCGCCGACGCGGAGGCGAAATGAGCGACGAGTATGGCTTGGGATGGGACACTGCCCTGCATTACGCGCACATCGCGGCCGCGCTGGTCGTCAGACTCGGCGGGCGCGTCGAGCTGACCCACGAGGAGTGCGAGGGCGCCACGGTCCTGCGGATCGAGCCGATTCGGGAGCGCGCCGCCTTCGCGCTCGTAGCGGAGGCGAAGGAGCCGAGCGAGCGAGCCTAGACAAGGCAGCGCCCCGGGCTCTCGGCACCGGGGCGCAGAGGCAGGGGGACTGACCTCCGCGACAGAGTCTACCACGCGGGAGGCGCGATGTGTGACGGGATGACGGCGAGAGACCTAGCGGAGATGCTGCGGAGACGGCGCGCGGCGCTGTCGCTGACGCAGGAACAGGCGGCGGAAGCGGCGGGCGTCGGCGTCGCCACGTGGAAGCGTTGGGAGGCGGGCGGCGGCGCGTGCGGCCTTGCGGCGTCGTTCCTTCGCGCGCTGGACCGCGTAGGCGTCGAGGTGCGGGTCAAGTCGAGACTGAGGGATCAGATGTGATCCATTAGGTATCGGATGTGATACCTCCGCGCGGCCTCCATCGAGGGGCCGCGCTTTGCGTATGTCACGCTGAGAGTGAGGGCGAGGCATGGGCCGGACTCCCCGTGATTCACGCGACACCTCGGTAGTTGTCGAGGAGAGCGGAATCCCCCGAGTGCGGATTCCCGATCGCGTCGTCTACGTGGGAACGGGCGCGGACCTCGAACGAATCGACGCCGCGCGGCGCGAATGCCGATGCGGAGGCGGCCGCGAGTGCCGATGCGCCGGATCCGGACCCGAAAGCTACGAACCGAGGGAGGCGAGATGAGAGGCGGCGCGAGCAAGGCAAAGAAGGGCGCCGCCGCGAAGAAGCCTCGGAATATTCCGACGCCGCGGGCCGAGAAAAGACCGAGCCCCGGCCGGCCGCGATCCTTCGAGGATCCGCAAGTCCGCGAGACGCTGCTCGAAGAACTCCGCTTCCACCAGAACGTCGGCGTCGCCGCGTACCGGGCGGGGATCGCCCGCGACACAGTCTACGCCGAGATGAAGCGCGACCCGCAGTTCAAGCGCGACGTCGAGGAAGCGCGCCAGCTCGCGCTCGACTTCATCGAAGCGTCCGTGTTCGCGCAAGCGCGCTCGGGCGACCTCGGCGCTTGCTGCTGGGTCCAGAAGAATCGCGACCCGGAGCACTGGAAGGACCGGCGAGACATCGCGCACTCGAATCCTGACGGCTCCCCGCTGGTCCCGCCGCGGATCGTGGTCGAGTACGTCGGGGACGCCGAATGACCGCGGCCGTCGCGCCCGACGTGATCGCCGCGATGCCGCGGAAGCTCGCCTTCCTGCGGAAGCCCGCGCGCTACAAAGTGGCCTACGGCGGGCGCGGCGGCGGCAAGAGCTGGGCGTTCGCCCGGCAGTTGCTGATCCGCGGAGTCCAGGAACCGATCCGCGTCCTGTGCACCCGCGAGCTGCAGGTGTCCATTGCCGACAGCGTCCACAAGCTGCTCTCCGACCAGATCGCAGCGCTCGGGCTCGGCGGCTGGTACGCGATCCAGCAGCAGACGATCCGCGGGCGCAACGGGAGCGAGTTCATCTTCTCGGGCCTCCGATCGAACGTCACGAAGATCAAGTCGATGGAAGGCGTTGACGTCGTCTGGGTCGAAGAGGCCGAGACGGTCAGCGAAGAGAGCTGGCGCATCCTGATCCCGACGATCCGCAAGAAGGGCTCCGAGATTTGGGTGTCGTTCAACCCGCGCGAAGAGAGCGATCCGACGTATAGACGTTTCGTCGTGAATCCGCCGCCGGACGCCGTCGTCGTCAAGATCGGCTGGCAAGACAATCCTTGGTTCCCGGCCGAGCTACGCCGGGAGAAGGAGTACGACTATTCCGTCGATCCCGACGCCGCCGCGCACGTTTGGGGCGGGGAATGCCGCTCGCAGAGCGATGCGCAGGTGCTCAAGGGGAAGGTCGTCGTCGAGTCGTTCGACCCGCGCCCCGAATGGTCCGGCCCGTACTACGGCGCGGATTGGGGCTTCGCGAAGGATCCGACCACGCTCGTTCGCGCCTACGTGGACGAAGAGACGCGCACGCTCTACGTGGACGCGGAAGCCTACGGCGTCGGCGTTGACATCGACGCGACGCCGGCCCTCTTCGACGGCGTTCCCGGCGCCCGCGACCACGCGATGCGCGCCGATTCCGCGCGGCCGGAAACCATCAGCTACATGAAGCGCAACGGCTACCCGCGCATCGTCGGCGTCGAGAAATGGCAAGGCTCCGTCGAGGACGGGATCGCGTTCCTGCGCTCGTTCGCGCGCATCGTCGTGCATCCGCGCTGCCGCCACGTGGCGGAAGAGGCGCGCCTGTATTCGTACCGCGTGGACCGCCTGACCGGCGACGTCCTGCCGATCGTCGAGGACGCGCACAACCACACGATGGACGCCCTCCGCTACGCCCTGCAGCCGCTCATCCGGCGCGCGGGCGGCGGCTGGGGCCGATTCCTCTCGAAGCGTGCGGCCGGCGCCGAGGCCGGCGTGAAGGAGGCCGCGGGTGCTTAGGCGCATCGTCAAGGCGGCGCGGCAGGTGGCCGAACGCGCGGACCTCGCGGATCAAGCGGAGGCCCTGCTGTCCGGCCGGTGGAACGTCTCGGGATCGCAGACCGACCCCGCGCGCGTCGCGGTCAACGACGCCGCGGTCGCCGGCGACGGCCGGCCCATGGCCCCCGCGCCGCCGATCCAGCCGACCGAGCCGCTCGGCCGCTCTCCGCGCGCGTGGGTGCCGCCGCTCGGCTGGAATCTCGGCACGGTCCCGCGCGGCAACGTCCCCGGCCTGACGCCGGTCGCCACGCTGCGCGCGGTCGCCTCGTGGGACCTCGTGCGTTGCGCGATCAACGACCTCATCGGCCAGATCGTCGGCCTCGATTGGGTCGCGCGCGGCAAGTCGGACCTTCGCGGAGACCCGGACCCAGCGGACCTCGCCCGCGCCAAGGCGTTCCTTGCGATGCCGGACGCGGCGAACCGCGTTCCGCTGCGCGCGTGGCTCGTGCGCGCGGTCGAGGAAGTCGTCGTCACCGACGCCCTGTCCCTCGTTCCGCGCCGCGCGCTCGACGGGACGCCGCTCGGCCTGACGCAGATCGACGGAGCGACAATCTGCCCGCGCGTGGACGTCTACGGCGAGTACCCGTTGCCGCCGGCGACGGCCTACCAGCAGATCGTCTACGGCCGTCCCGAGACGGACTTCACGTTGCCCGGCGGCGACGCTCCGCTCTGGTACGTCCCGATGAGCCCGCGCGTCGATTCGCCCTACGGGCGCTCGCGCGTCGAGGCGATCCTGTTGACGGCCAATCTGGCCGCGCGAAGCAACAACTTTGACCTGAGCTGGTTCACCGAAGGCAACATCCCCGAGGCGATCTACGGGATGCCCGCCGACGTCGGCGAAGAGGCCCTGCAGAAGATGCAGGACTACTTCGACGAGAAGTTCGCGGGCGTCGATCACGCGCGCTCTGGCCGCGTCGCGCTCCTGCCCGACGGCAAGCTGATGCAGTTCCAGCAGCGGCAATGGAGCTACGACAACGCCGAGTGGTGGGGGCGGCTGATCTGCTGGGCGATCGGCGTCTCGAATTTGCCGCTCGCCAAGATGATGAATCGCGCCACGAGCGAGCAGGCCGAGAAGGGCTCGACCGACTCCGGCACGAAGCCGGTCGCCAAGTTCGTCGCGGAAATCCTGACGCGCTACCTCGCCGACGAGCTCGGCATCGCGGACGTCGAAATCGCGGTGGACGACGCGGAGGCGATCGCCCCCGAGACGGCGCAGGCCCGCGACGAAGGCGACGCGCGAAGCGGCCTCCGCACGCTCAACGAAATCCGATCCGAGCGCGGCCTGCCGCCGTACCCCGACGCGATCGGCGCGCGGCCGTTCGTCATCACGGGCTCGGGCCCGGTCTACTTCGACCAGCCGCAGCCGGCCGCGGCTCCCGCGACTCCGCAGCCCGCCGCGCCTCCGCAGGACGACGACGCCGAGGCGAAGGCCGAGCTGATGCGCTGGCGCAAGGTCGCGCGGAAGTGCGTCAAGGCGGCGCGCCCCGTGCGCGACTTCGCGAGCGACGTTCTGCCCGAGTCGCGCCGCGCCCCGCTGGCCGCGCTCCTCAAATGCGCGCGCGACGACCGGCAAGTCGAGCACCTGTTCAAGGCGGCCATGGTCGGCCACGGTCACGGCTCCCGCGCGTGGTCGCGCTCCGAGGCGACGATCCGCTCGGCCGTCGAGGACTGGCTTGAGTCGGTCGCCCCGGCCGTCCGCAATTGGGCGGCGATGCGGGCGAGCGCGCGCAAGGCGTCCGGCGACGTTCCGCGCCCGCCGGTGGACGTGCCGGAGCGCGACGCGGAGATGATCCGGGAAGCCCTGGTCGAGATGCAGACGGGCGGTCGAGCGGACGCGGCGATCGCGTTGAAGGCCACGCTCGACGCCGACCCGGCTCGCGCGCGGGCCTACGCCGCGAAGCGCGCGGCCGAGCTCGTCGGACGCCGCATCGTCGGCGGCGACGCGGAGTCCGGCTACGAGACGGCCGCGAATCCGAACCCGCGGTGGGCGATCACCGAGACGTTGCGCGATGACCTCCGCTCGCTCGTCGAGCGGTCGCTCGAGGAAGGCGCGAGCCCGCAGGAAATCGCGTCGCGCGTGGACGAGCTGCTGGCCGACCCGGAGCGCGCCGAGACGATCGCGCGCACCGAGACTGGCTTCGCGTACAACGCCGGCGCGGCGGACGGATATCGGGAGCTCGGCGTCGAGCGCGTCGAGGTGCTCGACGGAGACGGCTGCCTGCCGGACGGACACGACGACGGCGCGCCCGAGCCCGACGACGGCGACGGCGTCCAGCCCGACGCGCAGGCGAACGGGCAGACGTGGGACGTATCCGACTTCGCGCGTTACCCCCTCGGGCATCCCCGCTGCGTGCGGGCCGCGGTGCCCGTCACGGAGGCGTGACCTATGGCTTCCCCGATGACCCTCCTCGCGTCGGCGACGCAGACCGGCAGCGCCAGCGGGGCGACGATCCCGCTGAACACCGTGTCGATGCTCGACGCGATTCTCACCGTGACCGCGACGAGCGGCACGATCACCGCCTTCAAGCTCTGGCTCGAAGGCAGCGTGGACGGCGGCACGACGTGGGCCCCGATGGCCCCCGACGTGACCGCCGACGCCTCCGCGCTCACCTGCGCGTGGACGGCCGCGACGCCGTTCGTGGTCAACGTCTCCGCGGCTCCGGCCCTGCAGTCGTGGGTTGCGCGGTACAAGCAGACCCCATGCAACGCGGTGCGCGTGCGGTGGACGCTGACGGGCACGACCCCGAGCGTCACGTTCGCCGTGCTCGCGTGCGGGAAGTGAGGCGCTCCGTGAAGCCGCTGGTCCGGTTCGCGCTGACGAAGATCGACGAGGACCAACGTCTCGTATACGGCGTCGCCGCGGCCGAGGAAGTGGACAAGAGCGGAGAGATTCTCGACTACGAGTCGAGCAAGCCGCTCATCGCCCAATGGAGCGAAGAGGCGCGCAAGGCTACGGAAGCCGCGGGGCAGGAGACGAGCTACGGCAACGTGCGCGTCATGCACGGAATGACCGTCGCCGGACCGCTGCGGTCGATCGAGTTCGACGACGCCGCGAAGTCCGTCAGCGTCTGCGCGCACGTCGTGGACGACGCGACTTGGAACATGGTCGCGGCCGGCGGCTACACCGGCTTCTCGATCGGCGGCGACTACGCGAAACGCTGGTACGACCCGCAGGCGAAGGCGGTGCGCTACACCGCCGCGCCGAAGGAAATGAGCATCGTCGATAACCCGTGCATCGGATCGGCCCATTTCACCGTGGTGAAGGCCGACGGCGCTACGGAGACTCGCGCCTTCCGCGCGATGGAGGCACGCATGGATTGGGAATCGTTGGTCAAGGTGTACGCGCGCGGGCGGCTCGCAAAAGACCTTTCGAGCGCCGGCGACGCGAGCGCGACGCTGCAGGGCATCCGCGAAGGCATGGCCGCGCTGGTCGAGAACCTCTCCGACCCGAGCGGGCTGCAGGCCGCCATCGACAAGTTCGACGCCGCGGCGATCAAGGCCCTGCAGGCGGAAATCGCCGCGAGCGCCGAAGAAGAGGCCAAGCCCGCGGACGACGCGGAAGCCGCCGAAGGCGACGCTCCGGCCGAGGCCGAGGCGAAGGACGCGGGACTCGAGGATGCGGCCGGGATGAAGCCCGCGGACCCGAAGCCGGACGACGCCAAGCCCGCCGCCGACGTTCCCGCGGCCACCGACAACCCGAAGATCCCCGGCAAGCCGCAGCCCGTTGACGGCAAGCCGAAGGAAGATTCCGACGACGCCGACAAGTGCACCGGCCCGACGCAGAAGGCGGCGGACGCGGACGGCGAAGGCGAGCTGCGGAAGCTCGCGACGGCCGCTCGCGCGGAAGCCGCGGAACTGAAGGCCGCGCTGCAAAAGAGCGTCGCCGACCACGCCGCGCTCGCCGAGAAGTACGAGGCGCTCGCGGCCCGCGTCGAAAGCCTCGCCAAGACCGCCGCCCCGATCGGCCGACCCGCCGAGAACGTCGCGAAGACGCTCGGCGTCGAAAGCCTGATCGCGCGCGGCGACGCCTTCGCCACGGTCTCCGACGTGAACGACGCGCTCGACACGCTCCGCAAGGCGGGGGCGAGCGCGGAAACGCTGACGAAGCTGACCATCGAGGCCGCCGCCGCGACCTGCCGGCGCGGCTGACGAGATGGGGCGGCGGGGGTCGCTCCCCGCGCTCGGAACGCCAGCCGAGCGCAGCCGCCCCGATTCACCCACTGGCGCGCGGCTACTGGCGTCCGCCTGAGAGCGGACAATGGACCTCAACGAAATCACGCGCGAGACGCTGGCGAAAGCCACCGAGCTCACGTCGCGGAACATCGCCAAGGCGAGCCTCGCCAAGGCGACCGCGGACGGTTCCAGCTACCTCACCGGCTACAACCTCAAGGACACCGCCATCCTGCTGCAGAACCTGAGCAGCGAATGGCGCAAGACCATTCCCCGCCGCACGGTCGGCGGCAAGCAGTACGACTACCGCCGCATCGTCTCCGTCAGCCCGAGCGGCGCGTTCTTCGCCGCGGACGGCACGCGCTCCAACGGCATCAGCCTGACGACCGACAGCAAGACCGTCTCCTTCGCCTCCTATGGGCGCTTCTACGACATGAGCTGGGAAGCGGTCCTCGCCTCGAAGAACTTCGAGGACGTTCGGGCGCGCGTCCAGACGCTCGCGATGCTCGAAGCCCTGCGCGAAGAAGAGGCCATGATCCTCGGCTCGACCGTCTCCGCGGTCGGCGCTCCGACCGGCCTCTCCGTCACCGGCGCGGCCTCCGGCGGCTCCCTCGGCGCCGGCACCTACTACGCCACCGTCTGCGCGGTGACGATGGAAGGCGTGATCCAGACCGTGGTGGCGCGCCCGGACGCGAACGGCAAGTTCGACGCGAGCGCGACCGTCCCGGCGCTGCCGACGCGCGGCGTCTCCCCGGCCAGCACCGAGGCCAACTCCGGCGCGCTGTCCGGCAGCACCAACCAGATCACGCTCTCCTGCACCGCGGTGAAGAACGCCGTGGCGTACCTCTGGGGCGTCGGCACCTCGACGGGCGCGGAAAAGCTCCAGTGCATCACGACCGCGCCGAAGGTCGTCATCACCAACATCAACACCACCGGCGCGGCTCTTCCGAGCTCGGACACGACCGCCAACTCGAACGGCTTCGCGGGCATCATCCCGCAGCTCAACGCGAGCGGCAGCGGCGCCTACGTCAAGACGCTCGGCGCGAAGCTCAGCTCGCCGACCGGCTCGCACATCCCGGAAATCGCCGACGCCATCCAGGCGATCTTCGACAACACCAAGACCCAGCCCTCCCGCATCGTCTGCGGAGGCTACGACGCGCGCGTGCTCGACGCCGCCTACGGGACCGGCCCGAGCAACGACCGCGTCAACTACTACGTCCAGATGGGCGCGGACGGCCCGATGTTCAAGCCGGTCCGCGAAATCCCGTCTCCGATCGACGGCTCGTCCATCCCGATGGAAGTCTCCACGTGGCTCCCGGGCGGCACGATCCTGTTCCTGCAGGACCGCGTCACCTACCCGAGCGCCGAAATCCCGGCCCCTTGGGAAATGGTCATGGGCGCCGACGTAACGGGCTTGGACTACGCGATGACCAAGCCGTGCTACGAGGCGGAAATCCGCCTCAACGGCGCGCTCGTCGGCTACGCCCCGGCCCTGCAGGGGATGCTCGTGGACGTCCGCAACTACTGATTCCGACCGGGGCGGGGGCTTCGGCTCCCGCCCCTTCCCGACGCGGAGGCGCGGCGTGAACGAGAGCGAGACGCGGATTCCCATGGCGGCCCCGGACGGCACCACCGAGGTCGGCATTTCCGGCGGCGGCCATTACGTCGTCGAGGACGGCCGCGTGCTCGCGCTCCCCGAGCACGTCCCGTTCCTCGAGCGCGCCGGCTTCGTCGTCGAGGATAAGCGATGAGCGAGAAACGCAGTCCGCGCGGAGAGCCGCGCGAGAGCGCGCCCGCGAAGGCGCGCGAGCCGAGAGAAGGGCACGCCTTGATGGCGGCCCCCGAAGGCGCGTCGAGCGTCGGCGTTCCGGGCGCGACGTACCGCGTCGGCGACGACGGCCTCGTGGAAGTGCCGCACGAACACGCCCCGGCGCTCCACGCCGCCGGATTCCGGCGGGTGCGCTGATGGCCGCCGCGCTCGTCGCGTCGATCGACCGGCTGCTGGCCGCGGCTCCGTCCGCGACCGCCAACCCGGACAAGACGCTCCTGCTGGCGAAGGCCGCGGAGGCGCAGGCGATCGTCGAGCGCGAGTGCGGGCGCGCCATCGGGCTCGATGCGCGCGTCGAGCGCCACAGCGGCGCGAAGGCCGCGGGCCGCGACAAGACCCACCTCTACCTCGCCGCGTTCCCCGTGGACGCGACGCAGACCGTCACCGTCTCCGAGGACGGCTCGCAGCTCTCCGTCTCCGACGACCCGGCGACGAGCCCGGACGTGCTGCTGCTCGCGGACCGCGGCGTGCTGGTGCGCGCCGGCGGATGGAGCGACGCGACGCCGGCCAACATTCTCGTGTCCTACGTCGGCGGCTACGACGAAGACACCGCCCCCGCGGACCTCTCGTTCCTCGTGACCGCGGTCGCGTGGCGGCTCTACCAGCTCCGCGCGACGTTGGGCGTCAAGACGGCCGGCCGCGGCGGAGGAACGGCCACGTGGGACAACGCGCTCACGCCGATGGAATCGGCCGCGCTGTGGGGCTGCCGCGCGTCCCTGCGGCCGAGGACGCTCGCGTGATCGACTTCAAGGTCAGGGCCGAGTCGGCCGACGACGCGATCGCGCGCCTCCGCGAGACGGGGAAGCAGTTGCCGAACGCGGCGCTCGCCGCCGTGCGCGGGGCCGTGGGCTACTTCATCGCGTACACGATCAAGTCCCGCTTCCTGAACAAGGGCCCGCGCTACCTCAACCGGCAGACCGGGAGCGCCATTCGCTCCGTCACGGCGTCGTGGAAGATCGAGCCGCCGACGAAGGACGACGCTCACGCCTCCGCGACGTGGGGCTCGAACCTCTCCTACGTCATGCGCCACGAGTTCGGCGGCACCTACCGCGAGCACGTCCGCGCCTACATCCGGCGGCTCAAGCCGAGAATGTCGCGGAAGACCGCCGCGGCCGTGCGGGAAGTCGTCGGAATGCAATCCACCGAGGCCGCGCGCCGCGATCAGGCGCGGGCGCTCGGCACGGCCTACGTCCGCGCGCACGACCGCACGCGCACCTACCGCGAGCGCCGGATGTTCCGCGACGCGCTCGACGACCGCGATTACATCCTCGACTCCGCGCTGCGCTTCGCCGTGGACATGCTCGAATCGCAGGGCCGCGCGCCGACGACGCGCGAAGTCCTCTCCTTTCTCTGCCGCGACGTTCAGCCGCCGGCCGACTTCGTGGGTGAATGATGGCTTGCTCTCCGCGCAAGGCGTTCATCGCGATGGGCGACGCCCTCGCCGAAATCGCGTCGGCGAACGGGTACAACACCGACCTCAACGGCGTCGTGCCGCGCTTCGTCCTGCCGGGCGAGCCGGGCGCTCCCGACGTGCCCTTCGTCTGCGTCGAGCTGAACGACGCGGGCGACTACGAGACGCCGGACAGCGTGGTGAAGGCGAAGATCCGCGTTCCGGTGCACGGCTTCGTCGCGGACGTTGACGCCGCTTCCTTCGCCGACTCGGCGGCCGTCGCGGCCTACGCGCTCCACGACGACATTCTCCGCGCCGTGATGCCGGACCCCGGCGGGCCGTGGAACCTCGGCGTTGCGGGAATCGACGACGTGACGCCGGTGTCGAAGGAAATCTCCGCGGGCGTCTTCAACGGCCGCGGATTCGTGTGGGTCCAGATCGACTTCGAGGTCGCGGTCTACTTCGACCGAACGACGCTCGCGAGGAGCTGAGAGATGAAACGACTGCGCTTCAACCTGCCGCCGAACGCGCTCACGTGGTACGAGCGCGCTGACGGGAAGGTCGTCCAAGTCCGCGACGGCGCGGCCGTGGAGTCCGCCGAGGTGCCGGAGCCGCAACGCTCCGCGTTCCTCATGGACGGGCGGGCCGTCGAGGAAGACGACAACGAGGACTCCGCGCCGTCGAGCGCGGGCGATCACGCCGACGTAATCGGCGCGGAGGAAACGAACGATGGCCGGTGATGCGAGCAAGATCCTCATCGGGGCCGCGACGGTGTCGATCGGCCCTTGGGTGACCGCGGGCGGCGCGGGAACGCTGGTGGACGTTGGATTCACGAGCGGGCCCGTCGAGCTGACGACCAAGACGACCTTCTACGACGCGAAGGTCGAGCAGGCCGAGACGCCCGTCGCGCAAGCGATCACGGAGCAGAGCTTCACGCTCAAGGTTCCGTGCATTCAGGGAGAGCTCGAAAAGCTCCGCATGGCGACGCAGCAGCCGACCGCGAACCTCGTGACGAAGACGCTCACGGTCGCGCGGCCGACGCTGCAGTACTACCAAGTCCAGTTCGTCGGCAAGGGCCCCGAAACCGGCGGCACGCGCACCGTGACCATCTACCGCTGCATCGTGAAGGACGTGGGCGCGATCCAGTTCGGCAAGGGCGCCGAACAGAAGTACGAGCTGACCCTCGAAGCGTATCAGGACACCAGCATCACCGCGACCGCGAACACCGTCATGAAGGTCGTGGACGCCTGATATGTGGACTCTCCTGACGAGGCGTCCGGCCACGGTCGAGACGGAGGGGCGCGCGTACCTCGTGCGCCCCCCGTCGATGTACGCCGTTCTGTCCTGCGTCGCGCTCTACCTGCCGGCGATCCGCGAAGTCCGCGCGGCGTTCGTCGCGTCGGGGAAGCCGCTCGACGCCGAGGGCCGCGCCGCTCTCGAGGATCTGTTTCTCGGGATGCCGGACCTCGCGCGTCTTGTCCTCTCCGCGTGCGTTGACGGGCCCATTCCCGACCGCGACTTGCGGCCGGTCTTCAAGGCCGCGCTCTCGCTCGTGGACGCGGACGCGGTCCTCTCGACGATCGACCTCGACGCCCTCTGCGCGCCGGTGTCCGAGGACGCCATCCCCGCTCCGCGCGATCCCGCGGCGGTAGACCGTTTCGAGTTGGCGGCGCATCGCATCGCGATCGCCTACGGCGCGACGCCGCACGCGGTCCTGGCGGAATGGCCGGCGGATTCCTTCGTGAGCGCGGGCCGCGCGCTGCGGATGCTGGAATCGCCCGCCGGCGTCGAGCCGCCGGATGAGCGCGACACGTCGGCGTGGGTAGCCGCGACCGAGTGAGGCGACGATGGCCGGAGGAAACGACCTGACCGTGCGCGCCGTCGTCGAGGCGATCCTGCAGGGGCAGGGCTTCGAGGAGGCGAAGGCGGGGCTGGAAAAGCTCCGCGACACGGCGAAGGAAACGGGCGAGAAGGGAGCGCCGGCGATCGGGCAGCTCAACGATGCGCTCGGCCAGTGCGGCATCCGGCTCGGGCAAATCGCGTCGCTCGGGTTCCTCGCCGGCCTCATCAAGTCTAGCGTCGTCGAGTGGGCCAACCTCGAACGCCAGATCGAAACGCTCAACATTCAGCTCGCGTCGCTCGGGCAGGGCGCGGCGAAGGAGGCGGTCGAGAGCTTCATCGACGGACTCACCGCGATCGGCCGCCCCGCGGAAACGACGGCCTCCGCGCTCAACCGCTTCCTCGGCACGACGCGCGACGCCGACGCCGCGATGGCCGCGGTGAAGATGGCATCGGACCTCGCCGCCGGCGGTTTCGGCACGCTCGAGGGCAACGTCGAAAATATCACCGCGCTGTTCAAGGGCCGCTTTCAGGGCGCGCTCGGAACGCTCGGATCGAACCTCGATGAGCACGGGCACAAGGTCAAGGACGCGGCGACCGCGTACCGGCTCCTCGAAGAGAAGCAGCGGCTCGTCAACCAGCGCGCGAAGGACACGAAGAGCGAACTGGCGAGCATGTCCGGCCAGTGGGAGTTGATGAAGGAGAAGATCGGCAAGGGCTTCGCCCAGCTCTTCGACTTCCTGTTCCCGGTCATCAACGTCGTCCTCAAGGTTCCGGCGTTCATTGGACGCGGCTGGGGCCAGACGTTCAACGTGATCATCAACAGCGCCAAGGCGTGCGGCGACACGCTGGCCGCTGTCTTCAACCTCGAGGAGCTGCTCAAGTCTCCGAAGGCGTACCTGACGAGCGTCAAGGGCGCGTTCTCCAACGCCTTCGCGTTGATGAAGGACACCGTCGTTGACGCCGTAACGGACCTCACGACGGTCTGGACCGACCAGCCGGCGCAGGTCGTCAAGACCTCGGAGGCCGGCAACAAGGCGCTCGGCAAGATCCTCGCCGGCATGGTCGAGAACACCGAAAAGGCCTCCACGGAAGCCGCGACGAAGGTCGAGGCCGTGCACGACGAAGTCATCAAGAAATGGCTCGCCCGCCAGCAGGAGGCGCGGGAGGCCGACCTGCAGGCGAAGAAGGCGCAGATTCAGGCCGAGATTCAGGCCGAGCGCGAAGGCAGCCCGCGGCGCGCCGCGCTGGAACGCGAACTGCTCGACGTCGAGTACTCCGACGCGATCGCGAAGTTCAAGGGGACCGAACAAGGCAAGCTCGCAATCGCGGCCGAGTTCGCCGCGAAGCGCATCGCGCTGGCGACGAAGGAAGCGGACGCCGGGGCCAAGCGGTTCCTCGACTCCTACAAGAAGCAGCTCGACAACGAACTGCTGCTCGACAAGATGAAACGCGACATGGACAAGGAGGACTACGAGAACGAGGTCCGGGCCTTCGAGCAGATGGGAGACGCCTACATCGCCGTGAACCTCGAGGCCTACAAGTGGTATCTCGAAAAGCGCAAGGAAGCGCTGATCGCCGAGCTGAACGCCGAGGAAGCGGCCGAATCCGCGAAGGAGACGGACCCCGAGATTCAGGCCGCGATCCACGAGAAGTACCAGCGGAAGCGTCTCGCGCTGACGAAGCAGACAGCGGCGCAAGAGGTTCAGGTCGAGAAGAACGCGGCGAAGACGAAAACGCAGATGGTCGCGGACGGCCTCGGCGCTCTCGCGACGGCGTTCCCGCAGTTCAAGGCGTTCGCCATCGCGCAGGCGCTCATCAACACCTATCAGGCCGCGACTTCGGCGCTCAACGCGCCACCCGGCCCGCCGTGGTCGTTCGTCTACGTCGCCGCCGCGATCGCGCAGGGCTTCGCGCAGGTCCGCGCGATCCAGTCCCAGAATGTCGCGATGGCGACCGGCGGCGTCGTCACCGGCCCGACGAACGCGCTCGTGGGCGAGGCCGGGCGGGAGGCCGTCGTCCCGCTGGAATCGCCGTCCGCGATGCGGATCCTCTCGGACGCGCTCGGGCGCGCCGGCGGGACGACCGTGAGCAACGCGAGCAGCACCGTCGTCGATTCCGCCGTGCATATCCACTTCAACGGGCCGACGACGATGGTCGGCGGATCGGCCGGCGTGCGCGAGCTGACGAGGCTCATCAACAAGGAGCAGGCGCGCAACGCGGCGAGGTACATGAGGTGAGCGTCCCTCGATTCCACGTCGAGCTGAGGACGCCGGACGGCGCGGTGTGGGACGTCTCCGACCGCATCGACGGGTCCGCGGTGTCCTCGCTGACGGAAGAGACGGACGAGACGCTGCTGACGCTGACCCACTCGGACGTGACGCTCACACTCGCGAACCGCGACGGATTCTTCACGCGGATGTTCGCGGGCGCGAAGCCGGGCGACGCCTACGACGTGACGATCGACCGCTTCGCCGGACTCGGCCGCTGGTCGCGCGTCTTCGGCGGAACGCTCGACTTCCCGTGGTCGGTCGATTTCGACGACTACGACCGGACGTGCTCGATCCAGGCGTTCGCGTACACGAAGCTGCTCGAAGGAGCGACGGCGGACGGCCTCAAGCGGACGTTCTCCGGCGTGACCGGCACGGTCGCGGCGTCCTCCTCGCGTCTCGCGCTGACCGCGACGACGGGCCTGATGCCCGGCGACAAGCTTACGCTCGCGAATGGGACGACCACCGAGACGCAGGTCGTCGCGCGCGTCGTGGACTCGACGCACGTCGTCACGGTCGCCGCGTTCACGAACGCCTTCACGGGCGCTCCGGTCACGCTCGAGACTCCGTACTACCGCGGCCTGACGACCGCGCAACTCGCGTCGTCGCTCGCGGCTCTCGCGGGAATCACGAGCGTCTCGGTCAGCATCCCCGCGGCCTTCGCCGCGATCCCGTTCCCGACCGTCATGGACTCGCAGGGGCTGCCGTCCGGCGCGCCGGACGCGATCCTGGAAAAGTCGTCCTCGCTCTACGTCTACCAGGGCGGCCATCGCTACTACGCGGCCGACGCGATGAGCGCCTTCGTCGATGGCGGGGCGGACGCCGTCAAGCAGGACTGGCGCCCCTACCTCGCCGCGGAGCCGACGACGCTTCTCGCGCCGTCCGGCGACGGGGTAGTGGACTACGTCGATGCCGCGCACCCGACCTACAACGTGCAGGCAGACACGCAGGGCAACTACTCGATCAAGATTAACCTCTACAAGAACGGGGCGTTCGTCGCGACGCTCGGGACGATCCCGCCCGGCGCCGACAACGCGCCGACGTTGGACTCGTTGTCGTTCGACCTCGCTCCGCAATGGGGCGAGGTGTGGGCGTCATGGGCCGGGTCGTACTTGGGCACAAACGGCGCGCGGAAGGACGTTCTCCGCGTCGTGCGCGCCACGACGGCGGGGGCCATCCTGTGGGTCGACACGTCGCACGGCGGGCCCGTCGGATCGTGCGACGGCGGCAGCCGCATGGCGGTGGCCGCGCTCCCGGCCGGCGGCGGCGTGAGCGTCTATGCGGCCGGCGGGTCGCTCGCGCTCACGCTCGCCGGCGTCGTCTCCGAATTATCGATGCACACCTTCCGCCGCGTTGGGGCGTTCTATTGCTGCGTCGGGTATTTGTGGCGCGGGAAGTCGGCCGTCAGCGTGTGGGACGCGGAGACCGGCGCCCTTGCCGCGACCTACGAAGTCTCCGCGTCGGCGCCGACCTTCGCGACCGCGACGTGCTTCACGGACAACGGCGGCATCGTCGCGGAGTACGACGGCTACGCCGGCGGCGCGTGGTTCAGCGTCTCGACGCGCAGCTCCGGCGTGATCCCCTACGCCGACTTTTCCGGCATGAGCGTGCTCGACGCGCTCAAGGAGCTGGCGATCGTCAACGCCGCGGTGATCGAGGTCACGCCGTACCGCGAGCTCAAGATCACGTCGCGTTCTCTCGTCGGCGCGGACCGCGATCCGATCCCGCTGTCGTCGCCGCTCAAGCGGCGCCGGCGCCCGGTGTGGGAGAGCTACCGCGCATACGCCAAGGTCACCGGCAAGGACGAGGGCGACGCGGACGTGGCCGGAGAGGCCGGCGCGATCGGCGACAGCGCGCACGAGCTGGACGTGGACGTGCATATCCCGATCACGCTCGGGCTCGCCGGAGCGCTGGCGCAGGCCTACGCCTCGTGGTTCGGTGCCGTGCGAGAGCAGCGCGACGCGACGCACGCCGAGCCGTCGAGCGGCCCCGTGCACCTCTACGACCGCGTCCTCGTTGACGACCGCGTATGGCGCGTGACCAAGGCGCAGATCGACCTCTACAGCGTGCAGGCGGACCTGCAGATGATCGCGGAGAGCTGACGATGGGCTACTCGTGGAGCAACGCCTATTTCCGGATCGCGCCGCAGGACGGGACGGCGGCAACGATCCGCCTCTCGACGGCGTTCGCGTGGTGCGGCGGCGCGCTCAAGATCGACGTGACGCCGGAAGTCGAGCAGATCAAGCGCGAGACGATCGACCGCGCGCTGCTGACGGAGACGTTGGGCTACCGCTACAAGATCGCCTTCACCTTCGCGGTCGGCGGTTCGATGGCCGACCACGCCGCGCTGGCCGCGATCCTCTCCGCGCTCTCGCGCGCCGACGCCGACGTGTACCTCTCGATGGATGGATCGACGGAGCGCAAGGTCGTCCTGTCGTCGCCGGGATACGGCCCGATCAAGCCGTTCAACGGCAAGCCCTTCGCCGGCGCGGAGTTCACGCTGACCGTCGAGACGTCCCCCCTCGAAGACTCGATCGCTCCGATCGGGTCGGGAGTCCTCTGATGCGCCGCATCCTCTCCGTTCTCCTCGCCCTTCTCCCCGCGCCCGCCCTGGCCGCCCTCCCCGCGGTCACGATCACGCGGACCCTCTCGGCCCCGGACGGCACGCGCCCTCAGTCGGGCACGATCCGCGCGACCCTCGGCCCGGTCGCGGCGACCTACTCCGGCGACGGCCAGACGACCG
>JAJFTU010000200.1 GCA_021372775.1 bacterium
CGCGGCACGTTCACCGTGACGAAGGACATCTCGCGCTACACCCGCGCGGCGATCTTCTCCGCCCCGGGCAAGAAGACGGACCTGATCGTCCGCTTCTCGACCGTCGCCGGCGAAGCGGGCGCGGCCGACGCGGAGCGCGACGTCCGCGGCTTCGCCGTCAAGTTCTACACCGAGGAGGGGAACTGGGACCTCGTCGGCAACAACACGCCGGTCTTCTTCGTGCGCGACCCGATGAAGTTCCCCGACTTCATCCACACCCAGAAGCGCCATCCCCGGACGAACCTCCGCTCGACGACGGCGATGTGGGACTTCTGGTCGCTCTGCCCGGAGAGCCTGCACCAGGTGACGATCCTCTTCTCCGACCGCGGCATCCCGCTCAGCCCGCGCTTCATGAACGGCTACGGCAGCCACACCTACAGCCTCTGGAACGCGCGCGGCGAGCGCTTCTGGACCAAGTTCCACTTCAAGACCCAGCAGGGGCACCGCTTCCTCACCAACCGCGAGGCGGAGGAGGTGGTCGGCCGCACGCGCGAGTCGTATCAGGAGGACCTCTACGGCGCGATCGAGCGCGGCGAGTACCCGCGCTGGACGCTGTGCGTCCAGGTCATGCCGGAGCTCGACGCCGAGAAGACGCCCTACAACCCGTTCGACCTGACGAAGGTCTGGCCCCACGCCGACTACCCGCTGATCGAGGTCGGCGTAATGGAGCTGGACCGCAACCCCGAGAACTACTTCGCCGAGATCGAGCAGCTCGCCCTCTCCCCCTCCAACGTCGTTCCGGGAATCGGCTTCTCCCCCGACAAGATGCTGCAGGCGCGGGTCTTCTCCTACGCCGACGCGCACCGTCACCGGCTCGGGACGCACTATGAATCGCTGCCGGTGAACCGCCCGCGCTGCGAGGTGCACCACTACAACAAGGACGGCGCGATGCGCTTCTTCGGCAACGACTCCGGCGTCGCCGACGCCTACTACGAGCCGAATTCGTTCGGCGGGCCGACCGAGGACAATTCGTACGCCGAGCCGCCGCTGCGGATTTCGGGAGACGCCTCGCGCTACGACCACCGCGAGGGGAACGACGACTACTCGCAGGCCGGCGCGCTCTTCCGCCTCTTCACCCCGGAGCAGAAGGGACGCCTGTTCGAGAACATCGCGGCGGCGATGGCCGGCGTGCCGGAGACGATCGTCCGGCGGCAGCTCGCCCACTTCTCGAAGGCCGATCCGGCCTACGGGGCGGGCGTCGCCAAGGCGCTCGGGATGTCGCCGGAAGCGGGCGCGCGCTGACGGAGACGCGGGCGGACGTCGGCGCCGCCGGCGTCCGTCCCCGCGCCGAAGGCCGCGCGCGGCGGCGTTCAGCGCGCGGCGCGCAGGGCGCCGACGAGGGCGGAGGAGAGCGCCTCCAGCGTGAACGGCTTCTTGACGAAGCCGGCGAACCCCTCGTTCAGGATCTCCTGCGCCCGGCCGTCGCGGTCGAAGCCGGAGCAGAGCAGCACCGGCACGGCGGCCCGCGTGAAGCGCAGCGCGTGGAAGACCTCGCGGGCGCTCAGGCCGGGCATCACCATGTCGAGCAGCACGACGTCGAACTGGTCGGGCGCGGCGGAGAAGGTGCGCACCGCCGCGTCGCCGCTCGCGACGGCGGTCACGACGCAGCCGAGCCGCTCGAGCATCGCCGCCGCCGTCCCGCGCACCAGCGGCTCGTCGTCCACGAGCAGCACGCGGCGGCCGGGAAGAACCGCCGCGGCCGGCGCCTCGGCGACGTCCGCGGAGACCGACGCTTCGGCGGCGGACGCGAGCGGCAGCCGCACGACGAAGGTCGCGCCCCGTCCCGCCCCCCGCTCCAGGAAGACCTCGCCGCCGTGCCCCTTGGCGATCCCGTAGACCATCGCCAGCCCCATCCCGCTCCCCTTGCCCGGGCCCTTCGTCGTGAAGAACGGCTCGAAGATCCGGGGCGCGACGTCCGGCGGAACGCCGGGGCCGGTGTCGGCGACGACCAGCTCGACGGACGCCTCCGGCGCCGCCGCCGACCGGGTGGCGATCCGCAGCGCGCCCCCCTCCGGCATCGCGTCGCGCGCGTTGAGGGCGAGGTTGAGGATCACCTGCTGCAGCTGCCCGGCGTCCCCCTGCACGACGTGCCGCGGCGAGGCGAGGTCGAGCTGCAGATCGATGTTGCGGTCGATCGTCCGCCGCAGCAGCTGGACCGCCTCCCGCAGCAGCGCGTGCAGGTCCACCGGCGCGCGGCGGAACTGGCCGCGCCGCGCGAAGCCGAGCAGCTGGCTGGTCAGCTCCGCGGCGCGCGAGGCGGCCTGCTCGATCGTCCGCGCCGCGTCCGCGGCGGGCGAGTTCTCCGGCAGGTCGAGCGCGAGGATCTCCGCGCAGCCGAGAATCGCCATGAGCAGGTTGTTGAAGTCGTGCGCGATGCCGCCGGCGAGCGTGCCGACCGCCTCGAGCTTCTGCGATTCGAGCAGCGCGGCCTCGCTCCGCCGCTGCTCGGTCACGTCGCGGGTGTAGTTGACGACGACCGCCTTGTCGCCGTAGCCGAGCAGGTGGGCGGAGACCTCGATCAGCCGCCGCTCGCCGCCGGCCGTTTCCACCGCCTGCTCGAAGACCGTCGTCCGGCCGTCCTGCAGCGAGCCGACGAGCGACGCCCAACCCGTCGGCGTCGAATTGCGCGGAATGAGTTCCCACAGCGTCCGACCGACCGCGTCGGCCGCGTCGCGCCCCATGAAACGGCAGGCGGTCTCGTTGGCGTACAGCAGCGTGCCGTTCAGCTCGTACCAGGCGATGCCTTCGGAGGCCCGCGCCACGACGAACTGCGTCATGCCGAGCTGCTCTTCCGCGGAGCGGATCTCGGTGATGTCCTGCGCCAAGGCGAGCAGGCCGACGACGGCGCCCGACTGGTCGCGGTGCGGGATCTTGTCCACGCGGACCCAGCGCGGATCGCCCGACGCCGTGCGGTAGGTGTCGATGATCCCGAACTTCGGCCGGCCGCCGCGCAGGACCTCCAAGTCGTCCTCGTAGTACTTCGCGGCGTACTCCGGGAAAACATCCTCCGCCGCGAGCCCCTCGATCCGCTCCGCGGGGAGCCCGACGTCTTCGGTCACGCGGCGGTTGACCCGGACGAAGCGGTTGCGGTCGTCCTTGAGCCAGATCTGCGTCGGCACGAGGTTGAAGATCGTCTCGTAGTCGCGGCGCTGGCGACGCAGTTCGTCCTCCGCCTCGTGCCGCTTGGTCATGTCCAGGAGCAGCGTGACGAACAGCTCGCCGTCCACGAAGCTCCGCATCTCGGCCCATCGCGACGA
>JAJFTU010000201.1 GCA_021372775.1 bacterium
AGCGGCGAGCCTTGGCGGTCGCGGGCCTCGACGAGGCGGCGCAGCAGCTCCGGGAAGTTGTCGCCGCCGGAGACGAACGCGCCGTTGCCGGCCCCGACCATGTCGAGGTTGTAGACGCCGACGCAGCGGCCGAGTCCGCGCGGCGGACGGGCCGCGAACTGCTTCGAGCCGAGCAGCCCCGCCTCTTCCCCCGCGAAGAGGACGAAGGCGATCGTGCGGCGCGGACGCGGCGCGAGCCGCGCCGCGGCGCGCGCGATCTCCAGCACCGTCGCCGAGCCGGAGGCGTTGTCGTCGGCGCCCGGCAGCAGCTCCGGCCAATCGCCGCAGTGGTCGAGGTGCGCGCCGACGAGCACGTACTCCCCCGCGAGCGCCGGATCGCTTCCCGGGAGCAGCGCGACGACGTTCGCCGCCTCTCCCTTGACCGGGGCGCCCCCGGCCACGGCGAGATGGACGCGCCGTCCGGTCGCGAGGCTCGCCGAGCCCCCCTTGGCGAGGACGCGGCGCAACTCCTCCAGCTTCAGCTTCGACGGCGCGAGAATGTCGCCCGCGATCTCCTCCGAGACCGCGGCCATCGCCAGCCCTTCCACCGCCGCGCCGTTCGGGTTCGCGACGGCCGACTCGGCGAAGAGGTACCCCGCGGCGCCGTGGGCCTTCGCCGCCGCCGTCCGGGCGCGGTGGGAGTCGTGGGCGCTCCAGTCGCGGCCGTCGGCCGGCGCGCCGCGCAGCGCCATCACGATCTTGCCGCTCACGTCCACGCCGGCGTAGTCGTCCCGCCCCATCTCCGGGGCCGTGATCCCGAAGCCGACGAAGACGACTTCGGCGGTCACGTCCGCCGTGCCGGAGTAGAGCAGCGCGAGGTAGTCCTTGAACGGCTTCAGCTCGCGCGGGGCGCCGCCGTCCGCCGGCAGGAGCTCCATCCGCTCCGCGGTCGGCGTCGAGAACTCGACCGGGAACCGCTCGAGATAGTCGGGAGCGTCGGCCGGCGCGGCGAGCCCCGCCTCGCGGAGCCGCGCGGCGGCCCAGCGCGCCGCGGCCATGAATCCGGGCGCGCCGGTGCGGCGGCCGGCGAATTCGGGCGAGCTCAGCTTGGCGACGGTCTCGTAGGCCGACGCGGCGGAAACCGCCTCGACCGCCCGCGGGAGCGGCGTTCCTTTCGCGGCGGGCGCGGGCGAGGCGGCGAGAACGAGCGGCGAGGAGGCCACGGCGACCAGCGCGGTCGCCAAGCGGACGAGCGTCATCACGGTCCTCCGGCGCGGCGCCGCGGCGGAGGCGGCCCGCGCCCACATGATGCCGCGCGGCCGGCCGCGGCGCTCCCGCCGCGGGAGGGGCGCGCGGCGCGGCGCCGGGAGTTCCCGCGATCGTTCTCCGCGCGGCACGCGTGGGCGGGGCGCGTGGAGTAGAATCCGCCCCCGAAACGGCCGGCCCCGAATGTCCGGCCGCCACTGAGGTCAACAATGCTGATTCGTTCTTTCGTTCGCGCGCTGTGCCACGTTTCCGCGGCCGCCGCCGTCGCCGTCGCGCTCGCGCCGTCCGCCGCGCGCGCCGAAGGCGAGGTTTCCTCGTCCACCGCCGACGACCAGGCGCGGCTCCTCGCCGGCCTGCCGGTCTCCGACGGCTCGCCGCTCAAGTCGCTCGAAGAGACCGCGATGTTCAAGACGCACGCCAAGGCGGTCAACGACGCTTGGGCGCGGCTCGACACGCGGCTCGACAAGATGACCGACTGGGCCAAGAGCGAGGTCTGGCCGAAGATCGACGCGAAGAAGCCGCTGCTCTATCTCTTCGGCGGCCCCGACGCGATCGGCGCCAACGTCCTCTTCCCCGACGCCCCGGCGTACTACCTCGCCGGCCTCGAGTGGGTCGGCAACGTCCCGCCGCCGGAGAACATGAAGGAAGAGGCGCTCGCGCAGGGCCTGAACGGCCTGCGGATCGCGCTGCGCACGTCGATGGGGAAGAGCTTCTTCGTCACCAAGGACATGTCGGCCGACCTGACCCACACCGAGCTCAAGGGGGTCATGCCGATCCTCTACATCTTCCTCGTCCGCTCCGGCCACCACATCGTGGACCGCACGATGATCCAGATCGACGCCGACGGGAAGCTGCAGGAGATTCCGCCGAGCCGCACCGACCGCGAGCTGGTCCAGGGCGTGCGGATCCGCTTCCGCGACGAGGGGAGCGAGCGGGTGCAGGAGCTCTACTACTTCCGCATCGACCTCGCCGACAAGAACCTGTCCAAGCGCCCCGGCTTCTACCCGTTCCTGAAGGCGCTCGGCCCGTTCAACAGCTTCCTCAAGGCGGCGTCGTTCATCCTCCACGACCCGTCGTTCACCGTGACCAAGAACTTCATCCTCGACAACAGCGACGCCGTGCTGCAGGACGACTCGGGGATGCCGTACCGCGCGTTCCGCAAGGACCGCTGGGACTTCCACTTCTACGGCAAGTTCTCGACCCCGACGACGAAGGCGTTCCAGGGGTACAAGCAGCCCGACTTGGCGCGGGCGGTCGAAGAGGCCGGCGAGGGGAAGCCGCTGCCGTTCCTCATCGGCTACTCCCACCCGGGGAAGTCGTTCCTGCTCCTCGCCACGCGCAAGGCGGCGAAGGACTGAGCGTTCGCCCTTCGGCCGTTCTTCGAAGATCGCCCGCCGGGCTTCCGGCGGGCGTTTCTTTTCACTGCAGCAGCAGCCGCAGGAAATCGGCGTCGCGGAAGTCGCCCCCCGCCCCCTGGCGCACGACGACGAGGCCGAGCGAGGGAACGACGTAGAGGCGCTGGTTCCACGAGCCGACCATCGCCACCAGATCGGGCGGCGCGGCGCGCGAGAGGCAGGCGCGTCCCCAGTCCACGGCGCGCCCTTCGGCGAGAGCGTTCTCGACGTCCACCTCGACGGCGTCCTTCCGCGTCGCGCCGGCGTTGAGCCAAAACGTCAGCCCGTACATCGGGTTCGCGGCGCTGCCCTTGAAGAGCTGCGCCAGCGCCTTGCGGTCGAGGATCCGCGCGCCGCGCGCGCGTCCCTGTCCGAGGACCAGGCGGCCGATCCGCAGCAGGCCGCGCGCCGTCAGCTTGGCCCCGCTCGACATCCACGGATGCCCCGCGGCGTCCTCGCGCCATTCCGCCGGGGCGACGCCGAGCGGCCGCAGCAGCCGCCGCTCGAGGTAGGCCCGCGGCGTCTCGCCGCGCGGGCCGAGCTTCCGCGCCAGGATCTCGCCGAACAGCTCCATCCCCGCCGGGCCGTACTGGAACGACGCGCCCGGCGCGGCGTCGAACGGCAGCCGGAGCGCCGCGGCGCGGACGTCGGCCGTCGCGTCGTCGTAGATCACGTCGCCGCCGGGGACGACGCCGGCGGTCATCGACAGCAGCTCGCGGACCGTCGCCGCCTTCTTCTCCTCGTCGTCGGCCCAGTCGCCGAGCGTGGCCGCGACCGGCTCGTCGAGGTCGAGCAGGCCGTCCTGCGCCGCCGCGGCCGCGGCGAGCCCCCAGAGGCTCTTCACGCAGCTGGCGAGGCGCACCGGCTCCTTGGCCGAGCCGCCGTTGTCGTAGCGTTCGAGGACGGTGCGGCCGCGGCGCCAGACGATCAGCGACAGCCCGCCGCGCGCCGCCGAGTAGCGCGCGGCCGCGGCGAGTCCGCGCCGCGTCACGCGCGGTCCCCCGGCCGCGGGGAGCGCGGCGCAGGAGAGCAGCCCGACGAACAGAAGAAGCCAACGGTGCATCGCACGACGTCCCTCCGCCGCGGACGATGATAGCCCGAGGGGCGGCCGGCGCGACGACGCGCGCGACGGAAGACGGGATGCGCGGCCACGCGGAAGGGCGGCCACGCGCGACCAGAGACGCGGCATGCAGCCGCGCCGCAGGGCGGCCACGCGCGACCAGAGACGCGGCGCGCGGCCGCGTCGAAGGGCGGCTGCCCGCTAGGCCTCGGCGACGACGTCGCCGCCGTTCATGTCGGCGGCGACGAGGCCGTCCACGATCCGGATCACGCGGCGGGCCCGCGCGCCGACGGACGGATCGTGCGTGACGAGGACCACCGTGTGCCCCTGCGCGTGCAGCTCGGCGAACAGCTCGAGGATCTCCTTCCCCGTCTTGGAGTCGAGGTTCCCGGTCGGTTCGTCGGCGAGGATCATCGAAGGGGAATTGACGAGGGCGCGGGCGATCGCCACGCGCTGCCGCTGTCCGCCGGAGAGCTGCGTCGGCACCGCCTTGACGCGCCCGGCGAGGCCGACCCGATCGAGCGCCGCCATCGCCCGGTCGCGCCGCTCGACGCGCGGCACGCCGCCGTAGAGCATCGGCAGCTCGACGTTGCGCAGCAGCGTGGCCCGCGGCAGCAGGTTGAAGCTCTGGAAGACGAAGCCGATCTCGCGGTTCCGCACGTCGGCGAGCTCGCGCGAGCTGAGCCGCGAGACCTCGCGCCCGGCGAGCCAGTAGTCGCCCGCGGTCGGGACGTCGAGGCAGCCGAGGATGTGCATCAAGGTGGACTTGCCCGAGCCGGAGGGGCCCATGATCGCCAGGTACTCCCCCCGCCGCACGTCGAGGTCCACGCCGCGCAGCGCGTGCACGGCGTTCTCCCCGGCGTCGTAGACCTTCGTCACGCCGCGGAGGGAAATGATCGTGTCGGAGGAGGGCTGGGCTTCAAGCGCGGCGCTGGTCGCGGTCATCGATGGTCCACCTCGCGAGCGGACGCCCCGCGCGCGGCGCGGGCGTTCTTCGCTGCGGCAAGGATACGGCCGCGGCCGGGCCGCGCGCGACGCGCCGGCCGACCGCTGGCCTCCCCGATCCGGCCGCTCGCCGCGCGGCGCCGCGCCGGACGCGCGCGGCGGCGCGCCCGCCTCAGAGTTCCAAGCCGAGCGCGGCGACCGCCGCGGCGAAGTCGGGGGGCGGCGGCGCGGTGACGATCAGTTCGCCGCGCCCCAGGAGATCCGGCAGCTCGAGCCGCCACGCGTGGAGCAGCGTCCTCCCCGGATCGAGCGCGCGCCGCAGTTCCGGGTCGCGCACGCCGCGCTGGCGCGGCCCGCCGTACAGGTCGTCGCCGACGATCGGATGCCCGGCCGCGGCGAGATGGACGCGGATCTGGTGGGTCCGCCCGGTCTCCGGATGGAGCTCGACGAGCGAGGCGTGGGCGCCCGCCCCGCGCACGACGTAGCGGGTGCGGGCCGCGCGCCCCGCGGGATCGACGAGCATCCGCCGCCGGTCGCGGCGGTCGGGGCCGAGCGGCGCGTCGTAGAGGCCGTTCGCCGGCCGCGGCCGGCCCCAGACGACCGCGAGGTAGGTCTTCCGCAGCCGCCGTTCGGAAAGGGCCAGCGCGAGCGCGCGGTGCATCTCCTCGTCGCGGGCGAGCAGGACGACGCCGCTCGTCGTCACGTCGAGGCGGTGGACGAGCAGCGTCGCCGCCGGATCGATCCCCCACCCCTCGCGCTCCGCGGCGGGGAGCGCCGCGACGAGTCGCGCCGCGGCGGCGCCGGGGTCGGCCCGCTTCGTGGCGAGGCTCAGGCCGGCCGGCTTGTCCACCGCCAGCAGCCGCTCGTCGGCGTAAAGGAGGCGGGCGATCACGGCGCGACGCGCGGCGCCGGATCGACCAGCGACTCCAGCGGCCGCTCGGGCGAGGTCGGGTGCGCGGCGAACCACGCGTAGAGCGGGCGGCGGTAGTCCTCCGCTATCAGCTCCCCGGTGAGGCCCGTCAGGCCGTCCATGCTCTCGAGCATGTAGTTCGTGACGAGGATCTTGTAGCGCGCCTCAGGGTCGAGCGGCGCGCCGCTTTTCGCCAGCAGCCAGCGGCGCCCTTCCCAGCGCAGGCCGCCGAGCCCCCAGACGGCGCCCGGCTTCGGGCGGCGCAGGAACGAGGCGAGCCGCCGGCCGTCGATCTCGACCAGCCGCAGCTCGTTGCGGAACGGCAGCAGCGAGACGACGGTCCCGCGCGTCACCGGCCCCGGCGGCAGCCCCTGCCGCACGCCGTGCGGATTGACGATCGCCGCGTCGGCCGCCGGAACCCGCTCCAGCAGCGCGTCGGAAACGAGGTTGTAGACCGGCCAGCCGTCGTCCACGCCGCGCGCGCTGAAGGCGACGACCTCGCCGTAGTCCGCGGCGAGCCGGGTCTCCCACTTCGAGATCTCCGCCCGCACGGCCGGATCGGCGGGAGCGTCGGCGCGTTCGACCATCTCGACCGCCTTGACGTCGAGCACGTCGGCGGCGCCGGTCTTCGGATCGACGTCGAGGTCGATCCGCACGTAGCCGCCGAAGTTCGACCCCGCGTTGACGAACCACGCGCCGCCGCCCCACGCCCGCTCGCAGCGGAACTCGTGCGTGTGGCCGCCGACGAAGAGCGCGACGCCGAGGTCCTTCGTCTCGCGCGCGAGGCGCCGCATGTCCCGCTGCGAGGCGTGGCCGAGGACGATCACGACCTGCGCCCCGGCGGCCCTCGCCGCCGCCGCGGCGCGCCGCAGCGCCGGCTGGTACTGCTCGACGGTCAGCCCGTCGAAGTGCGAGGCTTGGTGCGGCTGCATCGTGTAGAGCCCGACGACGCCGATCTTCAGCCCCTGCTCCTCGATCAGCGCGAACTGCGGGAAGGCCGGCTTGCCGTCCTCGCCGAGGATGTTGGCGGCGACGAACGGGAAGCGCGCCTCGCGCCGCAGCTCGTCGAGCGCCGCGCGGCCGAAGTCGAACTCGTGGTTGCCGAGGGCGCTGACGTCGTACCCCATCAGGTTCATCGCCGCGACCGCGGGCTTGCCGTCGTAGACGGTCGCGAGAGCCGGGCCGGTCGCGACGTCCCCCGCGGAGAGGACGAGGAACGAGGCGGGAACGTACCCTTCCGCCGTCTTCCAGCGGGCGAGCATCTCCGCCGCGCCGCCGACGCGCCGCGCGCCGCGATTCTGCGGCTCGAGCCAGCCGTGCATGTCGCCGGTGACGAGCACCTTGAGCGGCGCGCCCCACGCGGCGGCCGCGGCGCACGCGGCGCAGAGGAGCGCCGCGGCCCAACGCCGCGCGCGGTTCACGCCTCCTCCCCGGGAACGGCCGGCTTCGCCGCGAGGCGGCGGAGCATCGCGCCGGCGCTCGGGGTGTGGAAGCGGCCGAAGACCTCGGGCGCGGCGAGCACGGCGACGAAGGCGTCGGGATCCTCCTCGCGCACGATGTCGGCCAGCTCGCTCGTTTCCGGGCGGCTGACGATGCAGAGCAGCACGGTGACCTCCTGGCCGGTGTAGGCGCCGCGGGCGTCGAAGACGGTCGCGCCGTGCCCCATCTGCCGCAGCACGCGGTCCTGGATCGGGCCGGGGCGGCGCGTCATCACGAGGAAGGCGCGGCGCGGGCGCGGCGCCTGGATCGCGTCGAGCGCCCAACTGGTCGCGACGATGCCGAGCAGCGTGTACATCGCCAGCTCGGCGCTGGAGATCAGCGCCGTGACGACGACGAGTCCGCCGTTCAGCGCGAGGAGCGCCTCCCCCCCGCCGACCCCGAACCGCCGGCTGACGTAGACGCCGAGGATGTCGAAGCCGCCGAGCGATCCGCTCGACTTGAGCGCCACCGCGCTCCCCACGCCGACCAGCGCGCCGCCGAAG
>JAJFTU010000202.1 GCA_021372775.1 bacterium
TCGGTGTGGTAGCCGCCGACCAGCTCCGACTCGGCCTCGGGCAGGTCGAACGGCGCGCGGTTCGTCTCGGCGAAGCCGGCGACGAGCAGCGCGAGCGCGCCGACCGGCAGGTAGCAGAGGTTCCAGAGCCGGCCGGCCTGCTGCTCGACGATCAGCTCCGGGCGGAGCGTGCCGGAGAAGACGAGCGCGCCGACGACGGCGAGGCCGAGCGCCAGCTCGTAGCTGATCATCTGCGCCGCGGAGCGCAGCCCGCCGAACTGCGAGTACTTGTTGTTCGAGCTCCAGCCGGCGAGGATGATCCCGTAGACGCCGAGCCCCGAGGCGGCGAGCAGCAGCAGCACGCCGACGTCCACGTCCACGATCCGCAGCGGAACGTCGATCCCGAGCAGATGGAGCTTCGAGCCGAACGGGATCACCGCGAACGCCGTCAGCGCCGCGGCGAGGGCGACGATCGGCGCCATGACGTAGGTCGGCTTGTGGACGAACGGCGGCAGGATGTCTTCCTTGAAGAAGAACTTCAGGCCGTCGGCCACCGGCTGGAACAGCCCCAGCGGCCCGACGCGGTTCGGCCCGAGGCGCAGCTGGATGAACCCCGCGCCGCGCCGCTCCAGCCAGGTGAGCAGCGGCACGAGGCTGATCACCGCCCCGGCGAGAATCACGACCTTGAGGGCCGTGGCCAGCATGGTCGCCGCGTCCATCGTCCCTCCCGTTCAGCGCCCGGCCGGCGGCACGCCGGCGGCGAGCAGCGCGAGCGCCGCGCCGGTCGCCGGGCAGGCCTCGCGCGCCGAGTCCGCCCCCGCGATGTCCTGTCCCTCCCCCGCGGGGAGGTCGAGCCAGTCGATCGCGGCGAGCGCCGGCACGTCGCGCGACAGCGCCTCGCGCAGCGCGTCGGGAACGGGCGCGTTCGCGCCGAGGCGCGCGGCGAGGTCGAGCAGCGTCGCCGCCGCGGGGCGGCAGTCGGTCTTCGGCGCGAGCGCGGCGGCGGAATGCTGCACGCGCCCGGCGAAGTTGACGTAGGCGCCGTCGAACTCGCCGTACGAGGTCGCCGGCAGCAGCGCGGTCGCCGCGCCGGAGAGCGCCGAAGGATGCGCGTCGATCACGATCCGCGCCGCCGCCCGGGCCAGCGCGTCCGGCTCGAGCGAGGGCGGCTCGTCCTCGACCGGGCCGACGAGCCCCGGGCCGAGCGCGAGCAAAGCCGCGACCTCGCCCGCGGCGAGCGCGGCCTCGAGTTCGGCGACCGGACGCGCGCCGCCGGCGAGCGCGTCGAGGACCAGCCCCGCGCCGCGCGCGTTCGGCGCGCGGTCGGCGCGGATCAGCAGCTCGTCGTCCGCGCCGTCCTCGTGCGACGCGAGATGGACCGGCGCGCCGAGCGTCTTCGCGACGAGGGCGAGGGCCCACGTTTCCTCGAGCGAGGCGCGCGGGTCGGCGAGGACGCGCACGCGTCCGGCCGCGGCGCGCAGCGCCTCCGCCGCCGCGTCGAGCGCCTTCTCCCACGGATCGGCGCCCGTCGTGTCGTGCTCCCGCGCCGCCGACGGCGCGGCGCCCGCGGCCGCGGGCGGGACGACGCGCGGCCCGTCGAGCCGCCGCCCCTCGGCGGCCTGCAGCCGATCGCCCCACAGCCGCCCCTCGTCGCAGATCCACCAGCGGTTCACCGCCTGGTTGGCGCGCGGCGTGACGCGGAAGATCTCGTTGCGGAACGTGCCGAGGCGGGTCGAGCAGCCGCGCGCGCAGCCCGGGCAGACCGACGGGACGTCGGCGAGGAACCAGACGCGGGAGCGGAAGCGGAACTCGCGCAGCGTGAGCGCGCCGACCGGGCAGAGGTCCACGACGTTGCCGGAGTACGGGTTGTCGAGCGGCTTGCCGGGGAAGACGCCGATCTCCTCCCGCACGCCGCGCAGCAACATCGCCAGCTCGCCGGTCTTCGGCACCTCCTCGCAGAAGCGGATGCAGCGCGTGCACTTGATGCACCGCTCCCAGTCGAAGACGACGTGCGGCCCGAGCTCGCGCCGCTTCGG
>JAJFTU010000203.1 GCA_021372775.1 bacterium
AGGACGTCGGCGTTCGGCCCGGCGCCCGACGTGCCGGGGGCGGGCGGGCGCAGGTCCGTCGGGGGCGGCGGGACGCGCAGCTCCGGCGGGCGGAGGCCGTGGTCCACGACCTCGATCGACTCGAGGTCGTCGCGCGGCGCGACGAGCGGCGCGGCGGGCCAGGGCATCTTGACGCCGGCGACCGCGTTCGGCTTGACGAGGCGGAACCGTTCGTATCCCTCGACGACGTACGGCAGCGCCGAGGCGCACCAGAAGAGCGCGACCGCGGCGATCGTCTTCCAAGCGAGCCCGCGTCCGCGCGGCGCTTGCGCGGTCTCGGCGGCGCGCGGCGCTTGGGCGGTCTCCGCGACGGGCGTGGGCGGCGCGGCGCGCCGTCCCTGCGCGGCCGCATCGCCGCGCGACGTCCGCGTTCCTTTTCCCGCTCTGCTCCCCCGGCCCACGGCTCGTCCCGTCCCTAGAAGTTGAAGTAGATGAAGCCGGCCACGGCGGCGGTCGAGACGTAGCCGACCGCCAGCGCGACCGCGGCCAGCAACGCGGCCTGCAGCGGCGCCGGCGCCGCCGCGAAGCGCGCCTCCGTTTTCTTGTACCAGCCCTCGGGCAGCCACTGCGCGCCGATCGCCGCGGCCACGGCGACGATCGTCGGCGCGGCGAGGTTGCCGGCGCCGAAGCTCAGCGCGCGCAGCCGCCCGAGCACCTCGCCCACCGCCGCCAGGTCGGCGCAGCGGAAGAAGAGCCAGCCGAAGGCGACGAAGTGGAACGTGACGAAGGCCCCGGCGATCTTCCGCCAGATCGGCTTCGGGCCGCGCCGCCGCCGCGCGACGAAGTGCAGGAAGGCGAGGCCGATCCCGTGCAGCAGCCCCCAGAAGACGAAATTCCACGAGGCGCCGTGCCAGAGCCCGCCCAGCGTGAAGGTCACGATCGAGGCCATGTAGGGCCAGTAGAACCGGCGCTTGTTGCCGGGGAGCGAGGCGAAGAGGTAGTCGCGCAGCCAGGTGGAGAACGAGATGTGCCAGCGGCGCCAGAACTCGACGAGGTCGCTCGCGCGGTAGGGGGAGTTGAAGTTGTCCTTGAGCTTGAAGCCGAGGAGCAGCGCCGAGCCGATCGCGACGTCGCTGTAGCCGGAGAAGTCGCAGTAGATCTGCGCCGCGTAGCCGTAGATCCCGCCGAGCACCTCGAGGCTGGAGTACATCCCCGGCAGCTCGAAGACGCGGTTCACGAGGTTGGCCGCGACGTAGTCGGCGAGGACCAGCTTCTTGAACATCCCCAGGCCGATCAGGAAGAGCGCGCGTCCGCCGTCCTCGGCCGAGAGGCGCGAGGGGGGCGCGGCGAGCTGCGGCAGCAACGTCTCGCCGCGGGTGATCGGGCCGGCGAGCAGCGTGGGGAAGAACGAGACGAAGGCGAGGTGCCGGAGGAACGAGCGCGGCGGCTCCGCCTCGCGGCGGAAGACGTCGATCACCAGCCCCATCGACTGGAACGTGTAGAACGAGACGCCGACGGCGAAGACGACCTTGAACGGCGCGTCGAAGCCGCCCGGGCCGAACGCCTCGGAGAGGCGCGAGACGGCGTCGGCGAGGAAGTTGAAGTACTTGAAGAAGACCAGCGCGGAGAGGTTCGCCGTCACGGAGAGGGCGACCAGCGCGCGGCGCGCCGCGGCGCCCTTCGCGCGGCCGAGGCCGAGGCAGACGAAGTGGTCGAGCGTCGCCGTGCCGAGCAGCGCGAGGCAGAGGAGCGGGTTCCAGGTGGCGTAGAAGAAGAAGCTGACGGCGACGAGGAGCGCGGTCGCGGGAAGCCGCAGCCGGCGTCCCGCCCACCACAGGACCAGCACGGCCATCAGGAACGGAAGATAGAACGGGCTCGCGAAGCTCACGGGTGTCCTGCGCTCGATTGTCGCGGGTTATTCGATCGTTGCCGGAGCGGCCTCCCCCCGGACGCCTTCCGAATCGGGCGCCGGACCGCGCCGTGCATCATAGGCCGCGAAAACGGCCCGGGCGAGCATTTCGGCGAGTTTCGCGTACCCGGCCTCGGTGAGGTGGACGCGGTCCCCTTGGGCCAGCTTCGCCGCCGCCCAGCGCTCCGCCGCGCCGGGGCCGCCGACCGCGGCGCGCGCGTCCCAGAAGGCGCAGCCGGTCTCGAGCGCCGCCTCGCGCAGGGCGCGGACGACGAGCTCCTGGTTCTCCGGCTTGAAGCCGAAGGCGCGGCGCCGCGCGGCGCCGCGGTCGATCGGGCCGGTGACGAGGACGGCGGCGCCGGGCACGTCGCGCCGGACCGCGCCGAGGAGGCGGACGACGAGCGCGCGGTAGTCGGCGAAGACGAAGTCTTTGTCGCCCATGTCGTTCGTGCCGTACGAGACGACGATCAGCTTGGGGTCGGCGTGCCGCAGCAGGAGCGCCCGCGCGTCGGAGCGCCAGTGGTCGAGGAAGTGGATCGACGCGCCGTTGATGCCCAGCGTGTCGTAGAGGACGCCGCCGCGGCCGGTGCGGAAGTCGATCCCGAGGAGTCGCGCCGGCTCGCCGCAGTCGGCGGCGACGGCGATCTTGTGCGGCCCATCGCCGAGCGGCGCGCGGTTGCGCAGGAAGGCGACGCCGAGCGCGGCCGCCTCCTCGTCTTCCGGCGGGCGCGGACCGTCGCCGACGGCCGGCGCTTCGGCCGTCATCGGCGCGGCGCCGACGGGGGCGGCGGGTGTCGCCGACGTCGTCTCGCTGGTTCCGCGGCGCGCGTCCGCGGCGAATTCCGGCGCGCCGGCGGGCGGGGCGGGAAGCGCGGTTTCTGCGGCCGGCGGCGCGAGGGTGTTCGGGCGCGGCGCGGGAAGCGCGGTTCCATCGACTGGCGGCGCGTCGGCGGGCGTCGTCTCCGACGTCTCCTCCGGCAGGGGCACGGGCACCGCGCCGGCCGGATCGACGAACAACGTGCCGCCGCCGATCGGGCCGCTGAAGAGCAGCTTGTCGTCCACGAAGAGGCTGAGGCAGCCGCGGCCGCCGTCGCTCGCCGCCTGCACCTCGAAGAACGCGCCTTCGGACGACGCCCCGGCCCAGCCGCGCCGCTTCGTCGGCCGCACCGCGGTCTGCGAGAGGCCGAGCAGGCCGTCGCACGGCGTCTTCCCGAGGCCGACCGTTTCCCAGCCCGCGCCGAGCGTCTTGGCCCGCGCGTGCCGGAAGAAGCGCCACGGCTTGCCGGGCATCACGTAGCCGGTCCCCGCGTCGCCGAAGCGGCGCTGCAGCCGGGTCCGCATCTCGCCGGTCCAGTAGTCGGCCGCGACGTGCGAGTCGCCGAAGTGGAGCACGCGGACGACCGAGCGGGGCGCGCCGGCCGCGGTCTCCGCCTCGAGCCGCTCCAGCGCGGCGAAGAACGGCGCCAGCGCCGCGGCGTTCTCGAGCGGCTGCGGCGGGAGCTTGTCGGGATCGATCGGCTGGACGCGCGGCGCCGCGGGGCGCTTCGCCGCCTTGGCGCGCGGCGCGGCGGCGGCGGGGGGCGCGGCGAACGCCAGCGCGGCCGCGACAAGCGCGGCGAGCGCG
>JAJFTU010000204.1 GCA_021372775.1 bacterium
AGGCGGGGCGCCTCGTCGCCGGGCTGCGGGCCCTCGCGCCGGAGCGCGAGCCGGCGCTCTCGACGCTGCCGCTCGCCGACGTGCTGCGCCGCGTCGTCGAGGAGCGGCGGCCCCGCGCCGAAGCGGCCGGGATCGCGCTGACGCTCGAGCTCGCCGATCCGCGCGCCGCGCAGGCCTCCGTCCCGGCCGCGCTGGCCGAAGCGGTCGGGCCGCTGATCGACAACGCGCTCGACGCGCTGGAGGCGCGGCCGCTCGGCGCGGCCGGCGCCGCGAAGCGGGCCGGGGCGCCCGCGGAGACGCGCGGCGCGGCGACGATCGCCGCGCGCCGCGAAGGGCGCGGGATCGTCGTTCTCGTCGAGGACGACGGGCCCGGCTTCGGCGCCGCGGCGCTCGCCCGGGCCTTCGATCCGCTCTTCACCACGCGCGCCGCCGGCGACGGGCTCGGGCTCGGCCTGCCGATCGCCCGCGCGGCGGCCGCGAAGTGCGGCGCGCGGCTCGAACTCGCCGACCGCGCCGAGGGGGGCGCGCGCGCCGTCCTGCGGCTCGGCGACGACGGGCGCGACGCGCCGAGCGACGTCCCTCGCGCGGAAGAACGCCCGCGCGACGCGGCGAGCGACGTCCATCGCGCGGACGACGGGACGCCGTGATCCTCCGCGGAGCGGCGAACACCGGCCGCGGGCGGCTCGGCGTCGCGCCGCTCGGCGCCGTGCCGCCGCCGGTCCTCGAACGGGTCGCCGCCGTCGCCCGCGGCGCGCTCCGCTTCGAGCCCCTCCCGCCGCTTCCCCCGCTCGATCCGGCGCCGTTCCTCGACGCCGCGCGCCGCCAGTACCGCGCCGACCTCGTCCTCGCGCGGCTCAAGGAGTCCGCCCCGCCGGGCGGACGGATCCTCGCCGTCGCCGCGGTCGATCTCTGCCTGCCGGTCCTGACCTACGTCTTCGGCTGCGCCGAGCTGCGCGGCGCGGCGGCCGTCGTCTCGACGCACCGCCTCGACCCGCGCTTCCACGGCGAGCCGGAGGACGCCGGGCTGCTGCTGGAGCGGCTGGAGAAGGAGACGCTGCACGAGCTCGGCCACCTGCTCGGCCTCGTCCACTGCGCCGACAGGTCCTGCCTGATGGCCAGCGCGCACGACGTGGGCGAGATCGACGTCGAGGAACCGTCGTTCTGCGCCGACTGCCGCGCGAAGCTCCGCGCGCGCGCCTGACCGCCCGCCGCGCCTCCGCCGTCTCGTCGTTCGCGGACGTCGGCGACGAGCGGCCCGCGCCGCCGCGCCGTCGGGACTCGACGCGGACGGAACGCTCGCCGACGCGCCGTCAGGACTCGACGCGGACGGAGCGCTCGCCGACGCGCCAGACGACCGGCCGCGTCCGGTCGAAGCCGCTCGCCTCGCCCCACAGGTCCAGAATCTCGCGCCCCGCGGCGGCGACCGTCTCCGGCGCCTCGAGCACGATCCGCGCGCGCGGCAGCGGCCTCGCGCGGCGGCGCGCCTCGCGCAGCAGGTCGCGCGCCGCGGCCTCCGGACGGAGCACGACGCCGCGGCGGCAGCAGGGGCACGGCTCGCCGAGGATCTTCTCCAGCGGCAGGCGCCGCCGCTCGCGCGTGATCTGCGCGAGGTGGAAGTCGGTCAGCGGCAGGACGCGCAGCTTCGCGCGGTCGCGCGAAAGCGCCGCGGCGAACGCCGCGTTGACCTTCGCGCGGTCCGCCGCCGCGTCCATGTCGATGAAGTCGACGACGACCAGACCGCCGACGTCGCGCAGCCGCAGTTGCCGCGGGATCTCCTCCGCCGCCTCGAGGTTCGTGCGCAGCGCGGTCTCCTCGAGGTTCGCCGCGGAGGTGTCGGCGCCGCTGTTGACGTCGATCGCCGTCAGCGCCTCGGTGCTCTGCAGCGCGAGCCAGCCGCCGCCGGGAAGCGGCGCCTCGGCGGCCAGCGCCAGGCGCGCCGCCTGCTCGAGTCCGTACGCCTCGACGGCCGGGAGCGGCCCGACGTGCGGCGCGACGCGCGCCGCCTCGCCGCGCTCGCCGAGACGGCGCGCGAACTCCTCCGCCTCGCCGTCGACGACGATCGCCTCGAGCCCGCCCGCCAGATGGTCGCGCACGAAGACGACGCCCGGATCGTCCTCGCGGTGGACGAGCGTCGGCGGGCGCGACTCCGCCGCCCGCGCGGCGATCCCGTTCCAGCGCGCCAGCAGTTCGTCCCGCTCGGCGCGCAGCTCGTCCCGCCCGAGCCCGGTCGCCGCGGTGCGCGCGACGAGGCCGAACCCTTCCGGCGCCAGTTCCTCGACGAGCGCGCGCAGCCGCTCCCGCTCGACTTGATCGACGATCTTGCGGCTCACGCCGCACTGCGCGCGGCGCGGGGCGAGGACGAGCGCCCAGCCGGGAAGGGTCACGTCGAACGTCGCCCGCGGTCCCTTCGCCCCCTGCGCCTCCCGCACGACCTGCAGCAGGACCTCGTCCCCTTCGCGCGGCGGCTCGCGGTCGTCGTCGAGCGGAACGAACGCGTCGCGCGCCTGGCCGATCGCGACGAACGCCGCGTGCACGCCGGAGGCGACGCGGCTCACGCGCCCCTTGAGGATCGCGCCGAGCAGCCGTCCCTGCCCGACGGGACGGACCGTCAGTTCGACGACCCGGCCGTCCTCGAGCAGCGCCAGCCAGACCTCGCCGAGGTCGCGCGCGACGACGATCGTGCGCCGCGCGGCGCTCGGCCCGTTCTCTTCGGCGTGTCCGCGCTCGTCTTCCACCGGCTACTCCCGCATCCGCCGCCGCGCCAGCAGCAGCGGCGAAACGCGCCGCCCTCCGGCCTCGGCGAGCAGTTCGGTGCGCTCGACGTCGGCCGCGGCGGCGGCGGCCTTGCCGGCGAGCCACTCCAGGATCTCGACCGGGCGCGCCGATCCTTCGACCGACACGCGCAGGGCGAAGCGCAGCTCGCCGTCCGGCGCGCACGACATCTCGGCGACCAGCGGACGGAGGTCGAGCGCCCGCTCGCGTCCCTTGCGCGCGCGGACGATCGGGACCGACTCCGCGGCGAGGAACGCCGCGACCCGCTCCGCCAGCGCGTCGGGCGCGAGCGGCAGCCGCGCGCGGTAGACGGCGAAGCGCACCGCGTCCTGCAGCGCCGCGGCGTCGAGGTCGGCGGGGACGAGCGCGAGGACGCGCAGTCCTTCGGGCAGCGCGGCGTCGATGCGCGGGATCGCGCTTTCGGCGTCGAGCGGCCCGGTCGTGTCCACGTCGACGAACTCGCCGCGCGAGCCGACGCCGAGCGCCAGCGCCGGCGTGAACGAGAGGCGCGGATGCGGCTTGAAGCCGCAGGAGTAGGCCAGCGGCACCCCCGCGCGGCGGAACGCCATCGTCATCGCCCGCACGAGGTCGAGGTGGCCGAGGAAGCGGGCGCGGCCCAGCTTCTCGAACAGCAGCCGGTGGCGGTAGACCGGCGCCGGCGGCGCCGCGGCGGCCGGCGCCTCCGCCTCCGCGCCGCGAGCGCTCTCCGCTTCGCCGCCGCGCACGCCTTCCGCTTCGCCGCCGCGCGCGCGCTCCGCTTCGTCGCCGCGCGCGTGATCCGCCTCGTCGCCGCGCGCGCTCTCCCGCGCGCCGTCGGCCGGCGCCGCGGCGAACGCGGTTTCGGGCGCGGCGTCCGGCCCCTGCGGCCCCTCGTCGGGAAGCGTCGTCCAACGGCGCCGCGCGACGACGCCCGACGCGCATTCCTTGGCGAACGAGGCGCACGCCCCGCACTGCTGGTCGCACGGCGCGGTCCGCTCGGCGCGCGTCGCCCGCTCCCACTCCCGCTCCAGCCACGGGCGGCGGATCAGCGGATCGACGACCTCCCACGGCAGCTCCGCTTCGACCGGCAGCGCGCGCGTCGCCCAGTCGTCGGCGTCGATCCCGGCCGCGGCGAACGCCTCCCGCCAGCGCGCGACGTCGAGCATCTCCGTCCAGCCGTCCAGGACGGCGCCGCGGCGGTACGCCTCGAGGATCGCCTGCGCCGCGGAGCGGTCGGCGCGCGAGAGCGCGCCTTCCAGCCACGAGGCGCCGTGGTCGTGGTGCTTGAACTGCACGCCGCGCGGCAGCCGCGCGCGGATCCGCCGCTGCTTGGCCGCGACGACCTCTTCCCTGTTCATCCCGCAAAACTGGAACGGCGTGAACGCCTTCGGCACGAACGTCGAGGCGGAGAGGGTCACCTTGGCCCGCGGCCCGCGCAGCTCCCGCCCGAGGCGCGCCACGCGGCCCGCGAGATCGACCAGCGCGTCCACGTCCTCGTCGGTCTCGGTCGGGAGCCCGATCATGAAGTAGAGCTTGACGAGGTCCCAGCCGGCCTCGAAGGCGAGGCGCGCGGCGCGGAGGATCTGCTCCTCGTCGAGGTTCTTGTTGATCACGTCCCGCAGCCGCTGCGAGCCGGCTTCGGGGGCCATCGTGAAGCCGGTCTTGCGCACCCGCTTGACCTGCGCCGCCAGCTCCTCGCTGAGCGTCGTGGCGTGCAGCGAAGAGAGCCCGACCGAGACGCGGCGCGGCGCCATCTCGTCCATCAGCGCCGTCAGCAGCGGGAGCATCGCGCCGTACTTGCCGGAGTTGAGCGAGGTGAGGGAGAACTCGTCGTAGCCGGTCGCTTCGATCGAGGCCCGCACCCCGTCCCGCACGGCGGCGGGGTTCCGCTCGCGCGTCGGCCGGTAGAGGTAGCCCGCCTGGCAGAAGCGGCAGCCGGTCGGGCAGCCGCGCATGATCTCCCACGACACGCGGTCGTGGACGATCTCCGCGTGCGGCACGAGGATCGCCGCCGGGAACGGATGGGCGTCGAGGTCGAGGACGACGCGCCGCTTCACGCGGGCCGGGACGTCCTCCCCCGCCTTCGGGCGCGGCAGCAGGAAGCCGGTCCGCTCGTCGCGCGCGACGTCGTAGAGCCCCGGCGCGTACCAACCCTCGAGGCGCGCGAGGCGCCGCACGATCTCCGCGCGCGGCGTTCCGGCGTCCTTGAGGCGCCGCAGTTCCGCCAGCGCCTCGGGGAACGCCTCCTCGCCGTCGCCGAGCAGGATCAGGTCGAAGAACGGCGCGAACGGCTCGGGGTTCGCGGCCGCGGGGCCGCCGGCGAGCACGAGCGGCGCGCCCTCTTCCCGCTCCGCGGCGAGAAGCGGGATCCCGCCGAGCTCGAGCATCGCGAGGACGTTCGTCGCCGCCAGCTCGTACTGCAGCGAGAAGCCGACGACGTCGAACGACGAGAGCGGCGCGCGGGTCTCCAGCGACGTCAGCGGCAGGCCCTCCGCGCGCAGCAGCCCGAGCATGTCGCTCCAGGGCATGAACGCCCGCTCGGCGGCGACGCCGTCGAGGTCGTTGAGCAGCGCGTAGAGGATCCGGAAGCCGAGGTGGGACATCCCGATTTCGTAGAGGTCGGGGAACGCGAGCGCGACGCGCAGCCGGACTTCCTCGGCGGCCTTGACGCGTTGATTGACTTCGCCGCCGAGATAGCGCGTCGGCTTCTCGACCCGCGGCAGCAGTCGCTCCAGCGCCGCCGCCAATTCACCGTTGTCCGCGAACCGTCCGGTCATTGCGTCCCCGTCCCGCGGAGGGCGGCCGAAGCGCCGCGCCGACCCGCCCTGCAACGGTAGCAAGGATCGCCCGCCGCGACGAACGCCCGCTGCGTCCTCATCTGTTCCGCGATATGCTTTTGCGACATGAGCAAAGCCGACAAGAGCGTCCCGGAGCGGCCCGAGCAGGAACTGATCGAGGCCGCGAAAATCGGCGACCGCGCCGCGTTCGAACAACTCCTGGACCGCCACGTCCGCACGGTCTGGCGCATCGCGTGGCGCGTTTTGCGCCACCCGCAGGACGCGGCGGAAGTGACGCGCGACACGTTCCTCGCCGCGCACCGCACCCTGCCCGCCTTCGCCGGGGAGCTGCGCTTCTCGTCGTGGCTCGAGCGGATCGCCGTCGGCCGCGCCGTGAAGCTCCTCGAGCGGCAGGGGGAGCGCCGCCACGTGACCTCGGCGCCGCTGCCGGAAGGGCAGCCGGTCGCCGCCCTCGACGCCGCGGAGATCGCGCGGCGGGTCGCGGCGGCGCGGATGCGCCTCGCCGGCCCGCAGCGGGCGGTGCTGACGCTGCGCGACACCGACGGCCGCAACTGGGACGAGGTCGAGAAGATTCTCGCCGCGCCGCACGACGCGGCGCTGCAGCGCCTCGCCCACGCGCGCCTCGCGCTGCGCCGCGCCGTGACCGGCCGCGGCGAGACCGAGCGCGGAGACCAGCTCGCGCTCGATCTCGTCTCCCGCTACATCGACGGCGACCTCGACGCGCTCGACCGCGCCGCG
>JAJFTU010000205.1 GCA_021372775.1 bacterium
CATGTCGAGGAAGATCACCGCCAGGCGCCCGCCGAACCGCCGCGCCCGCTCGACTTCGTCCTCGAGCGTGTGGTCGAGGTAGCGCCGGTTGTAGCAGTCGGCGGTGTCGTCGCGGATCACCAGCTCGCGCAGCGAGGCGACCGTCCGCAGGTTGTCGAGCGCCGGCGCGGCCTCCCGCGCGAGGGCGCGTCCCAGTTCCGGGGCGTCCTCGCCGAACGACTCGCCGGCGCCGGCGACGACCAGCAACAGACCGGAGCAGCCGCCGCCCGCGCCGAGCGGAATCAGCAGCCCGGGCCCGAGCTGTTCGGCGATTCCGGGGGCGGCGTTCTCGGCGAGCAGCACCCGCGCCTGCTCGAGGACCGCCGGACCGTGCGGCGCGAGATGCCAGATCAGCCCCGCGTCGAGCGACGGCAGGTCGCGGGCAAGATCGGCCGGCTCGCGCCGCCCGACGGCGGCGGCGCACTCCAGGTCCTCGCCCGAATCGCCGAGCAGGTAGCCGAGCGCCCAGGCGCCGCCGAGAAGGTCGAGCGCGCCCCGCGCCAGTTCCTCGAGGCAACCCCGCGGATCGAGCCGCCGGGTCGCGGCGAGCGCCGCCTCGAGCAGACGCGGATCCGCGGGACGCGCTTCGCCCATCGCCTCAGTCCTCCTGCTTCTTCTTGCCCATGATCGCGCTCAGCAGATCGACCGGGACCGGGAAGACGATGACCGAGTTCTTCTCGGCGCCGATCTCGGTGAGCGTCTGCAGGTAGCGCAGCTGGAGCGTCATCGAGTTCTGCGACATTTGCGTCGCCGCCTCGGTCAGCTTCGTCGCCGCCTCGAACTCGCCCGCCGCGTGGGTGATCTTGGCCCGCTTCTCGCGTTCGGCCTCGGCCTGGCGGGCCATCGCGCGCCGCATCTCTTCCGGCAGGTCCACCTGCTTCACCTCGACCGAGGACACCTTGATGCCCCACGCCTCGGTGTGCTTGTCGAGGATGTCGGCCAGCTGCGTGTTGAGCCGGTCCCGCTCGGCGAGCAGCCCGTCCAGCTCGACCTGGCCGAGAACGGAGCGGAGCGTCGTCTGCGAGAACTGGCTCGTGGCGTAGTTGTAGTTCTCGACGTTGACGATCGCCTGCCGCGGGTTGAAGACGCGGAAGTAGACGACCGCGTTGACCTTGACCGACACGTTGTCCCGCGTGATCACGTCCTGCGGCGGGATGTCGAGCACGACGGTCCGCAGCGAGACGCGGACCATCCGGTCGATCACCGGGATCAGGAAGAACAGGCCCGGGCCGTAGTCGCGGGCGCGCAGCCGGCCGAGGCGGAAGACGACGCCCCGCTCGTACTCCGGCAGCACGCGGATCGACTGCGAGATCAGGAAGATCGCGACGATGATCAGGACGATCAGCCCCGGACCGACGGCGGTGACGAACTCACTCATTCCCTTCTCCCTCCGGCCGCGTCCGCGGCCCTTCCGCGTCGCGCGGCGCCGCGTCGGCCCGCTCGACGACGAGAACCAACCCCTCGCTCCCCGCGACCCGGACCGGCGTCCCCCGCGGAATCGTCTCCGCGGCGCGGGCGAACCACGTTTCGCCGTGCACGAAGACCCGCCCCTCCGGCGCGAGGTCGCTCTGCGCCGTTCCCAGCTCGCCGACCAGTCCCTCGCGCCCGGTCGCCAGCGGCGCGCGCAGCGCCCGCCGGACGATCCGGGTGACGACGATCAGCGTGCCGACGAGCAGCACGAACAGCGGCCCGAGCCAGACCAGCGGAATGGCGAGCCCCGGAATGTCCGCCGGGAAGAGCAGGAACAGCCCCAGTCCGGTCAAGGCGACCCCCGCGATCGTCAGCAGCCCGTGCGAGACGATCTTCAGTTCGAGCACGAACGCCACGACGCCGCAGGCGACGAGCGCCGCGGCGAAGTACCGCACCGGCAGCACCTGGCTGCCGTAGAGGAAGATCAGGAGCGCCGTCACGCCGACCGCCCCGGGCAGGATCAGCCCCGGATGGGTGAACTCGACGTAGATCCCGATGATCGCGATCGTCAGCAGCAGCGCGATGACCGTCGGGTGGAGGACGACGTTCTTGAACCCCTCGCTCCAGGTCAGCTCCTGCTCCACGATCCGCGCGCCGGCGAGGCGGAGCGTCGTCTTCGTCCCGTCGATCCGCGGCACTTCCCGCCCGTCGAGCCGCGCCAGCAGCTCCTCGCGCGAGGGGACGACGAGGTCGATCAGCTTCGCCTCCAGCGCCTCTTCCGCCGACCACGACTTCGCGTTCTTGACCGCCTCCTCCGCCACTTCGGCGGGGCGGCCGTAGGCGCGGGTCAGCGAGCGGAGCAGCGCCTGCAGGTCTTCCGACGCCTTCTTGAGGGCGACGTCCCCTTCCTTGTTCTCGCCGCCGATCGTGATCACGCTCGACGCGCCGGTCCTCGTCACCGGCGCCATCGCGGCGACGTTCCCGGCGAGGAGGATGAAGAAGCCGGCCGAGGCGGCGTGCGCCCCGCGCGGCGTGACGTAGACGCAGATCGGCGTCGGGCTGGCGAGCATCGCGCGGATCATCCGCTCGGTCGAGTCCACGAGGCCGCCGGGCGTGTCCAGCTCCAGCAGGAAGAGGTCGTCCCCCTCGCGCGCCGACTCTTCGAGCGCCCGTTCCAGAATCGCCGCGGTCACGGGGTGGATCATCCCGTCGATCCGCAGCACGCGGACCGTCGGCGCGCCGAACGCCGCGCCCCCCGCCCCGAAGAGAACCGCGGCGGCGAGAAGCGCCATGAGCAAGCGTCGCATGGGGAGATTCTACCGCAGCGCGCCCGCCGCGGACGGACCGTTTGCGGCGCGCTGAGCGCGGCGAAGCGGACGGACGGCGCCGCGTCGGCCCCGAGCGGGGTCGTCGGAGACGAAAAGAGGGCGGCGCCGAACGACGCCGCCCCCGCATTGAGGACGCCGGGACGCGGTCAGCGCCCCTCGGCGAACTCCTTGATCCGGGCCAGGCCGTCCCGCAGCGACTCGCGCGCCGCGGCGTAGCTGATCCGCACGTGCCCCGGAGCGCCGAACGCCTCGCCCGGGACGAGCGCGACGTGCTTGTCGCGGAGCAGCGCCGCGCAGAAGTCCACGGAGTCCTTGAGGCCGCGCGCGGCGATCACGCCGCTCACGTCGGGGAAGGCGTAGAAGGCGCCGCGCGGCGCGAGGCAGCGGACGCCCGGGATTTGGGCGAGCAGGCCGAGGACGATCTCGCGGCGCGCCCGGTACTCCTCGAGCATGAGCTTCGGCGCGTCGGCGGCGACCGTCGCCGCGGCGAGGGCCGCCTTCTGGCACATCGAGGCGGCCTGCGTCGCGTCGTGACCCTGGACCGTCAGCATCCCCTTGATCACCGGCTCGGCGCCGATCGCGTACCCGACCCGCCAGCCGGTCATCGCCCAAGTCTTGGAGAAGGCCGACGTGACCAGCAGCCGCTCTCCCAGCTCCTCGCGGTGGGAGAGCATGCTGATCGCGTCCGCCTGGTCGTAGACGAACGCCTCGTACGTCTCGTCGGAGATCAGCCAGAGATCCCGCTCGCGGACCAGCTTGGCCAGCTTGGCCGCCTCCTCGCGCGGCAGGACGCCGCCGCAGGGGTTGCTCGGGTGGTTGACGATGATCGCCTTCGTCGCCGGCGTCAGGACCTCTTCGATCGCCGCCGCGCGCACGGTGAAGGCGTCGTCCCACTTCGTCCGCGCGAAGACCGGCGTCCCGCCGGCCAGCTTCACCTGCTCCGGGAACGACACCCAGTACGGCGCGACGACCACGACCTCGTCCCCCGGATTGACCAGCGTCATCATCGCGGAGAAGAGGACCGACTTGGCGCCGGGGCCGACCAGCACTTCCGTCGGCTTGATCTCGATGCCGTGGCGCTTGGAGTACGACGCGGCGATCGCCTTCCGCAGGTCCATGATCCCCGCGGCCGGCGTGTAGTGGGTGAAGTCGGCTTCGATCGCCTCGATCCCCGCCCGCTTGACCGCCTCCGGGCTCGGCAGATCCGGCTCGCCGAGGCTGAAGTCGAGAACCTTGATCCCCTGGGCCTTCAACTTGGCCGCCTCGGCGGCGACGGCGAGCGTCGGCGAAGGAGCCACGAGGGCGAGGCGCGACGCGATGCGGCGGGTCATTCGTTTCCTCCGGAAGGCGCGCCCAACCGGCGCGCAAGGCGGGCGGAGGCGCAGGCGGGCACCAAGCTGGATACGTCCCCCCCGAGCCGCGCGATTTCGCGGACGAGCCGCGACGAAATGAAGGAGACGTCCTCCCCCGGCACGAGGAAGATCGTCTCGACCTCCGGCGCGAGGCGCCGGTTGAGCAGGGCCATCTGCAGTTCGTATTCGAAGTCCGAGACGGCGCGCAGGCCGCGCAGCACGACCTTCGCCTCGACGTTGCGGGCGAAGTCCACGAGCAGCCCCTCGAAGCCCGAGACCCGCACGTTGCCCAGGCCGGCCTCGGCGATCGCCTCCTCAAGCATCTCGCGCCGTTCCTGGGCGGAGAAGAGCGGCGCCTTGTTCGTGTTGCGCAGCACGGCGACCACGACGTCGTCGAACGACGCCGCGGCCCGCCGGATGATGTCCATGTGGCCGAACGTGACCGGGTCGAAGCTCCCGGGGTAGATCGCGCGCCGCGCCCCGCTCATGCCGTCGGTTCCTGCGCCTTGAGCAGCGCCTCGGCGTGGCGCCGCGCGGTGTCGGTGACGATCGCGCCGCCGATCATCCGGGCCAGTTCCTCGACCCGCTCGTCGTCGTCCTCGAGCACCTTGACCACGGCGACGGTGCGCCCGGCCTTCACCTTCTTGCTGACGAAGATGTGCCGCTCGGCGCGCGCCGCGACCTGCGGGATGTGGGTGATGCAGACGACCTGATGCCGCGCCGCCACCCGGGCGAGGAACTGCCCCAGCCGCTCCGCGGCCTCGCCGCCCAGCCCCTGGTCCAGCTCGTCGAACAGCAGCGTGCGCCGCGGCAGCCCGCCCTCGAGCGCGATGTCGAGCGCCAGCATGACCCGCGAGAGCTCGCCGCCCGAAGCGACCTTGCGCAGCGGGCGCGCCGGCTCGCCGGGATTGGCCTGCAGCAGGAACTCGACCTGGTCGAGCCCCTCGGCCCCCGCCGGCTGCCCCGCCAGCTGCTCCGCGTCCAGCGGCTTCAGCTCCACTTCGAGCCGCGCCTTGGGCATCGCCAGCCCTTCGAGCAGCTCGCTGACCGTCCGCGACAGCTTGTCCGCGGCCGCCCGCCGGGCCTCCGTCAGCGCGCCGCACGCGACGCGCCACGCCTCGGCCCGCGCGTTCCGCTCGGCCTTGAGCGCCTCGGCCGACTCGCTCTGCTCGGTCAGCTGGCCCAGCTCGCGGCGCATCGTGTCCGCGCCGGAGACGATGTCGGCCAGCGTCGCGTTCTCGAAGCGGCGCCGCAGCTTCTCCAGCGCGACCAGCCGCTCCTCGACCTCCGCCAGCCGTTCCGGATCGGGGGCGACGTCGTCCAGCCCGCCGCGCAGGTCGGCGGCGATCTCGTTGATCTGCGTCCGCACGTCGTCCAGCCGGTCGGCCAGGTCTTCGTAGAGGGGATCGAGCTGCGCGTGCGCCCGCAGGCGCCGGCCGGCCGCGTGGACGCGGTCGAGCGCCGCCCCCTCCCCTTCGTAGATCATGTCCAAGGCGCCGCGCAGCGACTCGCCGATCTCCTCCGCCCGGCGCAGCCGCTCCCGCTCCTGCCGCAGCTTCTCTTCCTCGCCCGGCGCCGGCTTGACGCCGTCGAACTCGGCGAGGCGGAACCGCAGCAGCTCGATCCGCCCCTCGCGCTGGGCGGCCCGGTCGGCCAGCTCCTGCAGCTTGGCGTCGATCTCGCGCACCGCCGCCGACTCGCGCCGGACGGCGACGAGGGCCTCGTCGTGCCCCCCCGCGCGGTCGAGCAGCGAGCGGTGCAGTTCGGGAGCCATCAGCGTCTGCGCTTCGTGCTGCCCGTGCATTTCGACGAGGCCGGAGAGGAGGTCGCGCAGCATGGCGATCGTCGCCGTCTGCCCGTTGACGAACGCCTTCGAGCGGCCGTCGGCGCCGATCTCCCGCCGCACCAGCACTTCCCCGCCCGGCGCGCCGATCCCGGCCCGCGCCAACCGCTCGGCGACGTCCGGCCGCTTCGACACGTCGAGCAACGCCTCGACGAGCGCCTTCTCCTCGCCTTGGCGCACGAGGCTCGCCTCGCCGCGGCCGCCCAAGGCGAGCTCCACGGCGCCGACGATCAGCGACTTTCCCGCGCCCGTCTCTCCGGTGATCAGGTTGAGTCCCGGAGCGAACTCCAGGGCCACGTTTCGGGCGAGAACGAGGTTTTCGAGTCGCAGTTCCCGCAGCATGGAAAAGTCTCCTCGCCGCACGGTCCGTCAAGGCCGCTCCGAATGCCACGGCGCATGGGGGTGTTCGGCGCAGAATCGGGAAAAGAGAAGGTTATCACTCGCCAAACAAGGGGGTCAACATCGCGCGGTCCGCGCCCCGCGGGGCGAAAGCGGCCTTCGCGCGGCGCGAAACGTCGAGGCGCAGGCCGGCGGGCGCGGAGCGGAGGCCGGAGGGAGCGCGGCGCCGGCCGCTTCCGCGGCCCGGCGGACCGGCCGCCGCGCCGAGCCGCTCCTCGGCCGTGGGTTCATGGTATACACCTCTCGTCCGCCACTTGCGGCGCCCGGAGACCGCGCATGACGGTCCGGAGGTTGTTGTTCGTCGCCCTCGGACTGCTTCTCGCCGCGCATCAGGCGCGGGCCGAGGATCCCGCGCACCGTCAGGTGCTGCTCCTCCACTCCTACCACGCCGGCTACTCCTGGACGGACGACCTCCAGCGGGGAATCCTCGGCGTCCTCCGCGAGGCGCCCGAACTCGACGTCCGGATCGAGTACATGGACTGGAAGCACTTCCCGACGGCGGAGACGCTGCTCCGCTTCGAGGAGACGCTCCGCTTCAAGTACGCCGGGCGGCGCGTCGATCTCGTGCTCGCCACCGACAACGCGGCGGCGGAGTTCGCGCTCGCGACCCGCGACGCCCTCTTCCCGCGCGCCGCGGTCGTCGTCTGCGGCGTCAACGACATGCCGCCCGGGGTCTTCGCCGGCAAGCCGTGGGCCACCGGCATCGGCGAA
>JAJFTU010000206.1 GCA_021372775.1 bacterium
CGAGGCGGCGGCCTCGTTGAAACGGCGGGTCTGCGCCTGGCAGACCGGCGTGTCGAGCGACGGCACGGAGTTGATGATCAGGACCTTGCCCTTGTCCTCGGCGGGGCTGTACGGGGTCAAATCAGCCTTGAGGGCGGTGAAGGCGGGGGCGGGCTGGCCGACCTGGAGCGGCTCGCCGCCGAGCGCAAGCGGGTTCCCCTTCATCGTGACCTTGCGTTCCGACATCGCGTTCTCCTTTGATGTCCGCGCGGGGGGGCGCGGAAGGGATAAAACTTACGTCCACTGTTGCCCGGGGGGGCCAATAAACATCAAAATGCCGGGACCCGCCACGGAGGATGCATGGAGACTGGGCGCAGCACACTCCCCGACAATGCCTACCGCAAACTGAACGCCGGCGAAACATATCAGCCGCTCGTCGGCGCGCGCGAGGCGATGCGCGAATGGACGCCGCGCTCGGTTTCGATGGGCGTCTTCTTCGCCGCCCTCTTCTCCGCCGCCGCCGCCTTCCTCGGCTTCAAGGTCGGGCAGGTGTTCGAGGCCGCGATCCCGATCGCGATCCTCGCGGTCGGGCTGGGACAGCTCTTCCCGCGCCGCTCGACGATCCTCGAGAACGTGATCGTCCAGTCGATCGGCGCCGCCTCGGGGCTGATCGTCGCCGGGTCGATCTTCACGCTGCCGGGGCTGTTCATCCTCGGGCTGCCGGTGGACCTCTTCAAGCTCTTCCTCGTCGCGCTCTTCGGCGGCGTCCTCGGCGTGCTCTTCCTGATCCCGCTGCGCCGCTACTTCGTCAAGGAGATGCACGGCGAGCTGCCGTTCCCCGAGGCGACGGCGACGACGGAAGTGCTCGTCGCCGGCGAGGCCGGCGGGAACCAGGCGAAGGTGCTCGCCTCCGCGGCCGCCGTCGGCGGGCTGTTCGACTTCGTGGCGATCCACTTCCAGGGGTTCGCCGAGGTCTTCACGACCCGCTCCGTCTCGTTCCTCGAGGGGCTGGCGACGAAGGCCCGGATGGTCTTCAAGGTGGACGTGCTCGCCTCGGTGCTCGGCCTCGGCTACATCATCGGGCTGCGCTACTCGGCGATCATCTGCGCCGGCTCGTTCGTCTCGTGGTTCCTGCTCGTGCCGATCATCGGCCAGTTCGGCGCGGCCGATCCGGCGATCGCCGCGATGAACGCCGACCAGGTGTTCCGCAACTACGTGCGGCTGATCGGCATCGGCGGCATCGCCTGCGCCGGGATGCTCGGCATCCTCCGCAGCTGGCGGATCATCGCCTCGGCCTTCGGCCTCGGCTTCCGCGAGATGTTCGGCAAGAAGGACGCCGCGGCGGCGGCCCCCGCGCGGACGGACCGCGACCTCTCGATGAAGCTCGTCCTCGCGGCGCTGGGCGTCGCGGTCGTGGCGCTCTTCGTCTTCTTCCTCTTCGGCGTGCTCGGCGGCCAGCCGAACGCGTTCGTGCAGAGCGTGATCGCGCTGCTGGTCGTGGTCGTGATCGCCTTCCTCTTCACGACCGTCGCGGCGCAGGCCACGGCGACCGTCGGCAGCAACCCGGTCTCCGGGATGACGCTGATGACGCTGATCCTCGCCTCGGTGATCCTCGTCTCCGCGGGGCTGACCGGCACGGGCGGGATGCTCGCGGCGCTGCTGATCGGCGGCGTCGTCTGCACGGCGCTCTCCACGGTCGGCGGCTTCGTGACCGACCTCAAGATCGGCTACTGGATCGGCGCGACGCCGTCGGTGCAGCAGCGGAGCAAGCTGCTCGGCACGCTCGTCGCCTCGCTGACCGTCGGCTCGGTGATCCTGCTGCTCAACTCGGTCTACGGCTTCGTCGAGACGCCGGCCACGCCGCACCCGCTGCCCGCGCCGCAGGCCAACGCGATGTCGGCGGTGATCAAGTCGATCATGTCGAACGAGCCGGTGCCGTGGCTCCTCTTCGGCGTCGGCGCGGCGCTGATCCTCGTGCTGCAGATGATCAAGGTCCCGGCGCTGCCGTTCGCGCTGGGGATGTACCTGCCGCAGGAACTGAACACGCCGCTGCTCGTCGGCGGCCTCGTCGCCTACTTCGTGCAGCGTTCCTGCCGCGGCGACGAGAAGCTGGAGCGGGCCCGCAACAACCGCGGCACGCTGATCGCCTCCGGCTTCATCGCCGGCGGCGCCGTGATGGGCGTCGTCGCCGCGCTGCTGAAGTGGGTGAAGCAGCAGTTCAGCTTCGACCTCGGCGTCGAGCTGTTCCACAACGCCGAGGGGTCCGGCGCCGAGCTGCTGGCGATCCTCTTCTACGCGCTGCTGGTCGGCTACATGTACTGGGACTCCCGGCGGGCGAAGGCCGAGGCCTGATCCGGAGCCGGAACTGGGAAGGCCGCGCTCGCGCGGCCCCGCGATCGAGCGCGGCGGCGATTCTTCGCCGCCGCGCTTTTTTGCGCCGTTCGGCGGCGCCGCCGGCCGAAGGGGCGCGCCGCGTCGCGTCGCCGCGCTGCGCGACTCTCCGCGCCTCCGCCGCCTGATCCCGGATCCGCGACAGCCGATCGATCCACGGCCGTCTCTCCGACGCCGCGCGCCGCGCGGTTCGCGTATACAGACGGCAACCGCCGGCGAGAGTGCAAGGCTCTTGTCTCTCAACCTGCATCTCGAAAGGGGGAAGTCATGAGACACGCCATCATGTTGGCCGCGGCGCTGGCCGCGGGCTCCATCTCGCTGGCGGCGGCGGGGGAGTGCGGCGCCGGTTCGTCGTCGAGCGGCGCGCCGAGCGCGATCGCGGCGGGACGCGCCCTCGCGTCGTCGGCCGCCCTCGCGTCGTCGCCGATCTCCTTCCTCGGGTCGCCGACCGCCTCGTTCGGCGCGTCGTCGCTCCCGACGGTCGGTCGGGCGGCCTTCGGCTTCGGCAACCCGATGTTCTCGATCTGCGTCCTTTGCTGCCGCGTGTCCGGCGGCCGCGCCGACGAGTGCGCGGACTCCTGCTCGGCGAACAGGCTGTGACCGAGCGTCGCGCGGCGCGGCTGTCCGCGCGACGTTGATTCAGGCCGGGGCGCGGCGCGGCGGCGACGTCGCCCGCGCCCCCTGCCTATGGGGGACACGGAATGAACCTCGCGCGCGTCGTTTCCGTCCGCCCGAAGATGCGCCCCTGGGCGCTGATGGGTGCCAACTACTTCTTGCTGGTTGCCGCGAGCATTGCGCTTGCGAACGTCGTCGTTCACCTCGGGGGGGAGGCGCTGAGGGGGAAAGTCGTAGTCCTGGCGCCGCGGTCCGTGGTCGGTGGCGTCGCCGCTGTCGCTGTAGACGCACTGATTCTGGCTCTGCTTTGCGCGGTGTCGAAGTACGGCGCTGAGGCGCGCGACGGGCGCTTGCGCGTGCGCTGGAAGCTCTTCGGCTACGGGGTGCTCTTCGGTCTGGCGATGCAGGCGCTCTCTTGGGACCAGTTCGTCGGCCTGTCTCCCTCGGCGTTCTTGGCGAGAGTCGCCCACGCCCCGCATCCGACGGCGGCCGCCGCAGTCACGCTCCTCTTTGCCGCGTCGTGCGCAGTAGGAGCGCCGATCTTCGAGGAGATCTTCATGCGGGGTCTCCTCTTCGACAGCTTCGCGAAGCACTACTCGATTGCCGCGGCCGTCATCTTGAACGCGGTGTGCTTCTCGTCCCTCCATTGGGAACAGTGGAACATCCCGCTTGCCATCATGTCGTTTGTTCTGGGCGTTGTATTCGCCGTAGTGCGTCATCGTGCGGGAAATCTGAGTTTTGGCTACGGCGCGCACATCGCGTTCAACGCGACGTACGTCTTCGTGCTGCTTTCGGGCGGCGGAAATGCGCCGCCGGAGGTCGCCGACCTCCTCAAATAGAGGCGAGTCCCGGCGTGGCAACGTCGGTGGCTGCACGCGAGGCGCCGCGCAACGGGGACGCTGTATATCAGGAGCAATCGCCGGCGGGATTTCCAGTCGTCGCCGCTCGCCGCGGCGACGGACAGGGGGACACGAAATGCGGAGACTGCTCTTGTCGTTCGCGGCGCTCCTGCTCTTGGTTGCGCCGATGTGGGCCGAGGCGGGCGACTGCCGCCGGCTGTCGATCACCCAGTGCGAATGGGGCGGGAGTGTTCAGGCGAGCGTCGACGGGATGGCGTTGGCGGCGGAGACCAGCGCCGGCCTAATGAAGGTCGTGTTCCACGCTCAGAGCGGAACGCTCCGTATCGAGGCCGTTCCGGGGCGGGACGGCCTGACTTCGGCCGTCAAACTGTCGTTCCACGGCGGTCGGGCGCACGCCGAGGCGAGCCTCGACTTGGCTGCGGCGGCGACCGGCGACTATAGCTCCGTGGCGGAGATCGCGGGCATTCTCGATCCGGCGTTCCTCTCCGCGGCCGACGCCCTGCTTGAAACTCTGCCCAAGGGCGATCAGGCGGCGATGTCGGTGTATAGCCTTGGCCGGGCCGTGACCGCGTCGTTGGCGAGGCCGACTTACAGCGCGATCTCGGTGACCATCAAGGTGCCGGTGCTCTACACAATCTGCTACTGGTCGTGCGTCGCGGGGAGCGGCGAGTGGCAGGGGTGCGGCAACGACTGCTGGGACAAGTACGGCAACAACTGAACGGCGGCGTCATCACCGCTCCGGGGGTTCGGCGTTCGCGCCGAATCCCCGGAGGCAATGCCGCGGGTCAATGCCGCGGGGAAGCGCCGGGGGCGGCCGATAAGACCGGGGGTTCTCGCGGTCCACGTTGAGCCAGCCGAGGATCGTGCGGCGTGCCGTGAATGTCGGCACTGCGCCGCGGTTCGGCACGCGGCGTCAGCGACGCCGCTTCTCGGAACGCGGCGCCTTCCGCGGGGCGGAGGCTGGAGCGTTCGCCGCGGGCCACGCGATCGTCGGGAGCTCGGCGAAGAGACGGTGGAAGATGTCGACGCGGCGCAGGCCGGCGAGGTCGGGCGGGATCAGGCGGAGCAGGCGCGGGCTGCCGAGGACGACGAGCTTCGTGCGGGCGCGCGTCAAGGCGACGTTGAGGCGGAGCGGCGAGAAGAAGAAGTCGGTCCGCGCGCGGAGCGCCTCGGGGTCGGAGCAGGCGAGGGACAGGACGACCGCCTCGCGCTCCTGCCCTTGGATCCGCTCGATCGTGTCCACGACCGGCAGCGGCGCGCCCTTGCCGAGGCGGCGCCGCAGCAGCCGCTCGATCGCCGCGTTCTGGCGGCGGAACGGCGCGACCACCGCGAGCTGGTCCGCGGCGAGCCCGGCGCGCTCGATCAGCGCGGCGGCGATCGTCGCCGCTGCCTCGGCCTCCTCGGGCGACCAGTGGCGGCGTCCGACGTGGTCCACGGCGACGAACACCGCGCCGCGCTCCGGGTCGAGCACCTGGTCCACGACGTCGCCCGCCGCGCGGAGCGCGAGGCGCCGCGCGCCGACCCCCGGCGCGGGGCGCAGGCGCCCGTCGTAGAAGACGCGCGACGGGAAGGCGCAGAGGTCGTCGTTCAGGCGGTAGGTCTCGTCGAGCATCGTCGCCGGCGCCGCGCCGCGCAGCAGCGCGAAGATCGAGCGCGCGGCGGGGCCGTCGTCGTGCTCGGCGGCGAGGACGGGGCCGAGCTGCGCGTCGTCGCCGAAGAGGGCGCCGCGCGGCGCGCGGCGCAGCGCGGGAAGCGCGTGGGCCACGGTCACCTGCGCCGCCTCGTCGAGGAAGACGCGGTCGAAGCACTCGTCGGCGAGCGCGGCGGCGCCGTGGGTCGTCATGCCGACAACGACCCCTTGCCCGGGAAGGAGCGCGACGTCGCTCATCCGCTGCGCGATCTCGATCCCCGCCGCGCGCAGCGTCTCGCGGTCGGCGGGACGGGGGCGGAAGCGGACGATCCGCGGCGGCTTGGCCCCGGCGCGGCGCGCGGCCTCGACGGCCGCGACGAGGGCGTTGTTCACCGCGAGGTTCGTGCCGGCGGCGACGAGCAGCCGCTCGCGGCGCCAGGCGAGCGCGTCGAGCAGCAGCCCCAGCAGGAACGTCTTGCCGGTGCCGGGCGGCCCTTGCACGAGCGCGAACGGCTCGGCGGCCCATGCGGCGACGAAGGCTCGCCGCTGCGCGTCGTTGAGCGCCACGCCGCGCGCGGCCATCTTCCGCGCCGACTCCTCGGCCGCGGCGGCGTCCTCTTCGTCGCTCGCGAACTCCCGCGCCGCGCGGCCGCGCTCCGTCTCCGACCCTGCGGCGTCGCTCCGCGGCGCCGCGTCGAGCGCATCCGCGGCGCGCTCGAGGAGGGCGACGAGCGCGGCGTCGTGCGGCAGGCGCGAGGCGAAGATGTCGGCGACGACGGCGCGGAACCGCTCCTCCATCCCGCCGCCCGAAGCGTCGAGCGCCAGCTCGCCGTCCCCCGCGAGCGCCTCGTCGAGGCGCGCGCGGTTGCCGTTCCAGCGCGGCGCGGAGGCGACGAGGAGGCCGGTTTCCTCGTCGTAGGAAACGAAGTCGACCTCCGGCGCGTCGGCGGGGGAAAGGCCGTCGCCGAGCCGAAGCCGGTCGCCCGGGCGGAAGCGCGAGTCGTTGCGCGGCGCGCGGAGCTTCAGCTCGCCTCTCTCCGGATCCCACGAAATCAGCCGCACGTCGTCGATCGCGTCGCCGGCCTCGACCCGCAGCGCGAGCGGCAGGCCGTGCGTGTCGGCGAGGCCGCGCGCCGAGGCGCTCTCCTCGCGGCCGAGGAAACGCAGCAGCGCGTCCCGCAGCGCGGCGGCGCGCCGCTCGCCTCCGCGCCGCTCGCCTCCGCACGACGCGCCGCCGCCCGCGGCGCTCATCGCTTCTCCTCGGCGGCCCCGCGCATCCAGGCGAGCAGCCGCTCCATCCGCGCCAGCGGCGCGGCGGCGGCGGCCTCGAACCGCTCGCTCCACGGCCCTGCGGGATCGCGCCGCGCTTGCTCGCGCAGGGCGAACGCGGGCGGCGTCGGCTCGCCCGCGCCGAACAGCGCCGCGTCCACCTCCGGGAGGCGGTAGCGCCGCACCGGAAGAAACGCCGCGCCGCGCCGCAGCGCGCGCCCCAGATCGAAGAACCGCCGCTCGAGCGCGTCGATCCGCTCCGGCGGCCAGCCGGCGTCGTCGGCGAGGCGGGCGAGCGCGCGCGGCGTCGCCGCCCCGAAGTGGAAGACCGGCCCCGCGGACGCCTCCGCGGCGCGGGCGAACGCGGCGAGCCCCTCCGCCTTCGCCGCGGGCTCGTCGAGCGCGCGCACTTCCGCGCGCCCCTGCGCGCCCCAGGCGAGCGCGAGCGGAATCGCTCCCTCGAGCGGATTCGCCTCGACGTGGACGAAGAGCGGCCGTCCCGGCCGCGCGGCGAGTTCGAACGGCCGATCGACGCGCACCTCGCCGGAGAGCAGCGCGCGCGCCTGCAATGCGAGCGCCTCGACGCCGTCGGCGTCGGGCGCGTTCCTGCGCCGCGCGGTCCCGTCGAGCGCGGCCAGCGCCTCGATGGTCGCGATCCCCTCGGCGCGCAGCGTCTCGCGCCGCGCCGGCGTCATGCCGTCCACGAGCGAGAGGTCGCCCGCCCGCTCCATCTCCGGCACGCAGACGCCGCTCCAGCGGCAGGCGTCGCAGTGCGGCGTGAAGAACGGCTCGGTCGCCTCGCGCCCGGCGACGATCGCCTCGGCGCGCCGCCGCGCGGCGTCGAGGACGTGGGCGATCTCGCCGAGCGCGAACCACTCCCGCCGGCCGTCGGCGAAGATCAGGAAGCCGCGGCGCGGCGCCGCGCCGGTCGTCCGCCCGAGCAGCCAGCCGGCGTAGGCGACCTGCAGCGCCTGGTCGGCGCGCGCGGTCAGCGAGCTCTTGATGTCGCCCGGGGCGTAGCTGCCGTCCGCCTCGCGCTCGACGAGGTCGGCGATCGCGAGGTGCTCTCCGTCGAAGAGGACCGCTTGGTAGATTCCCGCGGCGCCGCTCTGCATCAGTTCGGCGGTGCGGCGCGCGCCGGCGGCGAAGTCGCCGCGCGGGTACTCCGGCTCGGGATAGCCGAGCTCCGCGGCGAACGCGGCCTCGCGTTCGTTGCCGCGCGCGAGGAGCAGCTTCGTCGCCTCGTCGGGCGGCGTGCGGAGGCTCTTGTCGAGACGCCGGTCGAGCGCCAGGCGGTGCGGGCAGCAGGCGAGGTCGTAGAGGTCGCTGGCGCGGACGATCGGGGAGACGACGGACATGCCGCGCAGTATGACGCGCCGCGCGGCGCGCGGCAGGGCGCCGAAGGCGCGCCCCGCGCGCCGGCGGCGGGAAAAGCCTCATGGACGGCGCTCGAACAGCGCCGCTTCGACCGCGGCTCGCGGCGTGAGGCGCTCCGCGCCTGTCGTTCTCAGGGACGGCGCTCGAACAGCGCCGCTTCGACCGCCTCGCAGAGGAGGTGGCCGACGAGGATGTGGACCTCCTGCACGCGGGCCGTCTTGCGCCCGTCCACGACCAGGGCGATGTCCACCATCTCCTTCGCCGTGCCGCCGTCGCCGCCCAAGAGGCCGATCGTCGTCAGCCCGCGGTTCCGCGCGGCGAGGATCCCTTCGCGGATGTTCGGCGAGCGGCCGGAGGTCGAGATCGCCACGGCGACGTCTTCCTTCTGGCCGAGCGCCTCGATCTGGCGGGCGAAGACCGACTCGTAGCCGTAGTCGTTGCCGATCGCCGTCAGGGCCGACGAGTCGGTCGTCAAGGCGAGCGCCGGAAGGCCCGGCCGGTCGTGCTGGAAGCGGCCGACGAACTCGGCCGCGAGGTGCTGGGCGTCGGCCGCCGAGCCGCCGTTGCCGAAGAAGAAGACCCGGTGGCCGGACTGGAAGGCGCGGACCAAGATGTCCGCCACTTCGCCGAGTTTGTCCCCTTGCTGATCGAAGAACCGCTTGACCAAGAACACGTGTTCTTCGACCGCCACCTTGGAGTTGACGAATGTGCGGGCCATCGGTCGCGCGCTCCCTTCGGGCGAAAGTGTACCTCGCCGGACGTTTCCGGGTTGTGCCGCCGTCGTCTCGCAAAAGGACTAAGTTGCCACTGCTTTGGCGGTAATTTTTGGTGACGACGGCGCGTGGCGCGGATGGCCGGCGTCGGTAATTTTGGGGCGGCAAATGTTGCGCCTTGATGGCGGCTTAGTTTCGCGACATTATTGGTAACTGGAGGTGGCAATGGCGACGACTCCCGGAACGGCGACCTTGGTCGATCGGATGCGCATGGGCGGAATCCGCGTCACGGGGCCGCGGCGCGCCATCGCCCGCGTGCTCGAAGAGGCGCAGGAGCATCTCGACGTCGAGCAGATCACCGAGCGCTCGAAGAAGCTCGATCCGTCGGTCCATCGGGCGACCGTCTACCGCACGCTGGGCCTCTTCAAGGCCCTCGGGATGGTGGACGAGCTCGACCTGCTGCACATCAGCGGGGACCGGCACTTCTACGAAGTGCGGAAGGGGGGCGACCACGCCCACCTGATCTGCACCAGCTGCGGCAAGGTGCTCGAGCCGGAAAGCGAAAGCCTCGATCCGTGGAAGAAGGCGTTGGCCGACCAGACCGGCTTCTCGCTCACGTTCCTGCGGCTCGAGGTCGGCGGGCTCTGCCCGGCCTGCCAGAAGAAGGGCTGAGACACGAAGGGCCGGCGTCCGCGCCGGCCCTTGTCCTTCCCCGCCCGCGGCCGCTCTCGGCTATGCGTAGGCGGCGAGGAACTTCTCCACCTCGGAAATGAAGAAACTCCCCGCTTGCAGCGAGGCGGGCGGGGCGGGGGCCGGCGCCCACGCGACCTTGGCCCCGCCGATCGTCCGCGCCATGTGCTGGACGCGGGCCATCTCGCCGAATCCCGACGCGCCGCAGGTCAGCATCAGGGCGGGCAGGTCCACCCGGAAGCCGGGGGGCAGCAGTCCCCCCGCGCCGCTCAGTCCCGCGACGAAGCGCAGCCACGCCGGACGCCGGTCGTAGCCGTCGTCGAAGGGGGCGGCCGGGCCGTCCCACGGCTCCAGCGGCGTCGAGGCGACCAAGCCGGGCAGCGAGTCGGCGACGACGCAGCGGACCCGCCGCGGCGTCGCCGCGGCGACGCGCAGCGCGACGACGGCGCCGAACCCGACGCCGACGACGGCCGCGGCCGCGCCGATGCCGCACGACTCGAGCACGGCGACCGCGTCGTCCACCGTGCGCTGGAGAAAGTCCTCGGGGAACTCCGCGAGGGCGGAGGACCGGCCGTGGCCGGCGAGGTCGAAGCCGATCACGCGGCAGCCGCGCGCGGCGACCGCGGCCGCGGGGGCCCCGAACGCCGGATCGACGAACGGGAGGAACGAGCCGAGCGCGTGGTGGATCCACAGCACCGGCACGTCGTCCCCGACCTCGTCCACGCGGAGGGTGTATTCTGGCCGCTCGAGATCCCGCCCGCCCATTGGAAGCACGCCCATACGATCGCCGTCCCCTCGGCGCATCGTAGCGCAGTTTCCGCCCCGACGAGGCCCCATGACTGTCGCCCGCACGATCGCCGACCAACTCTCGCGCTCTTCGTGGATCCGGAAGATGTTCGAAGAAGGCGCCCGGCTGAAGGCCGAGCGGGGCGCGGAGAACGTCTTCGACTTCAGCCTCGGCAACCCCGAGATCGAGCCGCCGCCGTGCGTGCTCGAGGCCGCGCGCCGCGCGCTCGACGACCCGCGCCCGGGCCGGCACGCCTACATGCCGAACTCCGGCTTCCCCGCGGTGCGGCAGCGTCTGGCCGAGCGTCTCGCGGCGGCCACGGGCGTTCCGTTCGAGGGGCGGAACATCGTGATGACGGTCGGCGCCGGCGGGGCGCTCAACGTCCTCTTCAAGGCGATCCTCGACCCCGGCGACGAGGTCATCGTCTTGGCCCCGTACTTCGTCGAGTACGGCTTCTACGTCGGCAACCACGGCGGGAAGCTGGTCGTCGCGGACACCACCCGCGACTTCCAGCCGGACATCGAGAAGATCCGCGCCGCGGTCACGCCGCGGACGAAGGCGATCCTCGTCAACTCGCCGAACAACCCCACCGGCGTGATCTACTCCGCCGAGACGTTCCGGGCGCTCGACGCGCTGATCAAGAGCCTCGACCACGACGTCCTGCTGGTCAGCGACGAGCCGTACAAGGCGCTGGTCTTCGACGACGTGAAGCCGCCCGAGGTCCCGGCGTACGTGGACAACGTCGTCGTCGCCACGTCGTGGTCGAAGACGCTGGCGCTCCCCGGCGAGCGGATCGGCTATCTCGCCGTCTCGCCGCGCATCGCCGACGCCGACAAGCTCGCCGACGCCTGCACCTTCGCCATCCGCGTCCTCGGCTTCGTCAACGCCCCGGCGATCTGGCAGTGGGTCGCGGCGGAGGTCGGCGACCAGTCGATCGACGTCGCCCCCTACCGCGAGAAGAGCGGGATCCTCTACCGCGGCCTGACCGAGATCGGCTACCGCTGCGTGCGGCCGCAGGGGGCGTTCTACCTCTTCCCCGAGACGCCGATCGCCGACGACGTGGCGTTCGTGCGGATGCTCGTGGACGAGGGGGTGCTCACCGTTCCGGGGACCGGCTTCGGCCGCCCGGGCCACATGCGCCTCTCGATCACCGTGCCGAAGAAGACCGTCGAAGGGGCGCTTCCGGGCTTGGAACGGGCGTTCCGGCGCGCGCGGGGCTGAGCCCCGACGACGCCGGCGGCGAGGCGGCCGATGAGGACGTTTCTTCCGACGCTCCCCCGCGGGTTGGCCGGCGTCATCCGCTGGACCGCGGTCGTCCTGCTGCTCGTCGCCGGGGGGCTGATCGGGCTCGGCCTCGCCGCCTCCGATCTCGACGCCGGGGAGTCGCCCGCGGGGCGGCTTCTCGGCGGCGCCGTTTTCTTCGCCGCGCTCGGCTTCGCGGTCGGCGAGATCGCGCCGCACGCGTGGTGGGTCGCGGCGCTCGGCGGCTGGGGCCCCGCGGCGCTCGGCGCGCTGATCGTCCTCGAGAAGCGATCGGGGACGCGGCTCGCGACGTCGCTCTTCGGGGCGATTCTCCTGGCCATCGTTCCCGCGCTTCTCGCGCTCGCGGGCGCGCGCTTCGGCAAGGCGGTGCGGCGGCACGTCGCGCGCCGCCACGCCGCGCTGATGAACGGCCTGCGGCGCGGCCTCTCCCGCGCGGCGGCGCCCGCCGCGGACGACAAGAAAACGTCCGACGCCGCGGCGCCGGACGAGGGCGAAGCGAAGGCCCCGCCGGAGCGATAGGCAGCGGGCGGCCCGTCAGGGGCCGTAGCCGATGAAGTAGGCGATCGTCAGGAAGACGCAGCCGAAGACCGCCAGCCACGCCTGCAGCGGCCAGGACCAGCGGAACCAGCGTTCGTAGGAGATCTTCCCCGCGGCCAGCGCCCCCATCAGCGTCGCCGAGGTGGGGATGATCATGTTGCCGAAGCCGTCGCCGAACTGGAAGACGAGCACCGCCATCTGGCGCGTCTGGCCGATCAGTTCGGCGAGCGGGGCCATGATCGGGATCGTCAGCGCGGCCTGCCCGGAGCCGCTCGGCACGAGGACGTGGATCATCGTCTGCACGGCGAACATGAGGTTGATCGAGACGACGCCCGGGAGCTGCTGCAGCGCGCCGGCGGTGGCGTTGAGCGCGGTGTCGAGGATCCGCACGTCGGTGGCGAGGAGCACGACGCCGCGCGTCAGCCCGACGACGAGCGCGGCGGAGATCAGGTCGGCGGCGCCGTCGATGAAGGCGCGGCAGATGTTCCGCTCGCCGAGCCGCGCCACGAGCCCGGCGACGAGGCCGACGGCGAGGAAGATCGCGCCGATCTCGGTGACGTACCACTTGTACTTCGTCACCCCCCAGAGGATCACGCCGATCCCCGCGGCGAGCGAGAGGAGCACGGCGACGTGCGTCTTGGTCAGCGCGGCCGGCGTCTCGGGCGCGGGCTGCGGCGCCCGCTCGTCCGTCTCGTCGGGCAGATCGACGGTTCCCTTCAGCTTCTTCGCGCCGCGCACGACGAAGGCGACGCCGGTCGCGGTGCAGAAGAGCCAGATCACGATCCGGTACTGCCAGCCGGAGAGGGGCGGCAGCCCGGCGATCGCCTGCGCGACGCCGACGGTGAACGGGTTGATCACCGCGCCGGAGAAGCCGACCCCCGCGCCGATCACCGGGATCGCCACGCCGACGATCCGCGGATAGCCGAGCGCGCGGGCGAGGGGCACGAAGAGGAAGATGAACGGGATGATCTCCTCGCTCATCCCGAAGACCGACCCGCCGACGGAGAAGATCGTCATCGCCGCCGGGATGACGAGGTACTCGCGCCCCTCGAGCGCCTTCACCGTGCGCACGATCGCCGCGTCGAAGGCCCCGGTGCGCTCGATCACCTTGAACGCGCCGCCGATGACGAGGATGAAGGCGACGATCGCCGCCGCGTCCTTGAAGCCGCGCAGCGGCGCCTGCAGCACCGCGAGGACGAGGCCGAGACCTTCGGGGCGCGCCGGAACCGTCTCCCCGGCCGCCGCGGCCGCGGCGTCGTAGCGGAACGTGCCCGGCTGGACGCGCCCGTCCTCGCCGCGCGCGAACGACCCCGCCGGCACGACGATCGCCGCCAGCGCGGCGAGGATCAGCAGCGCGAAGGCGATCGTGTAGACGTGCGGGACGCGCAGGCGGAACTTGCTCATTTCGACGTCGGCTCGGGCGTCGGCGCGGGCGCCGGCTCGAGGTCCAGCGCGAGCGGTCCGAAGGCCAGCGCTTCCGGCGCGCCCCAGCGGCCGCGCCCGGCGCGCGCGAGGGCGCGGCTGTCGGGCGTCTTGGCGAGGCGCAGCGCGAACCGCTCCGCCGGGATCGTCGCCGCCGCCGCGTCGCGCGCGGCGAACTCGCCGAGGAAGGCGGCCAGCGCCCCTTCGGCCCACGGCTTCGGCAGGGCGGGAAGCGGGCCGGCGGCGGCGCGCAGCGGCTTCTTGTCGGGGGCGGGGACGAGCCTGCCGCTCTGCAGCAGGAAGCGGTCGCCGTCGCCGAGCAGGAGCAGCTTCGCGCCGGCGAAGCCCGGGCGTCCTTCGGCGCGGCGCGCCCCGCGCATGTCGACCACCGCGACGAGCGAGGCGCCGACGACCTCGACCGCGTCGGCCTTCACGACGAGCGCCGTGTTCTCGTCCACGCCGAAGGCGAACGGGATCTCCGTCCGCCGCTCGAGCACGGCGAGCGTCCGCCCGAGGCGGCCGCGGGCGAGGAAGTGCTGGTCGGTCACGCCGAGGGCGAGGAACCCCATCCCGCCGCGGACCCAGACCCCCTTGCCGCTCTCGGCGTCGGTCACGCCGAAGCGGAGCGCCTCGTCGCTGTCGCCGCCGCCGATCATCGGGTCGGACATCATCGCCGCGCCGGCCGACGAGCCGGCGACGACGCCGCCGCGGGCGAGGACGTCGAGCATCGCGCGGAAGGCGAGCGTCGAGCCGCCGCGCGGACGCAGCACGTCGGCGATGCGCGATTGGTCGCCGCCGACGAAGTAGAAGCCGCCGCAGCCGAGGATCGTCTTCGCCGTCGCCGGGTCGTCGGCGTTGGCGGCGCGCTCGACGGTCAGGTCGAGCGTCGCGGACGCCGCCGGGCCGCGGCCGTAGCGGGCGAACGTCGCCGCCACGTCGGCCGCCGATTCGCGCGGCTCGGAGCTGGCGAGCGGCACGATGCAGATCGGACGCCCCGGCAGGCGGAGGTCGAGGATGCGCCGCCAGACCGCGGCGTTCTCGTCCTTGAGCGCGCCGCCGGCGATGACCAGCGCGCCGGCGCCGACGACGAGCGCCGGCGCGGCCGGCGCAGCGGGGACGGCCGCGCGGGCGGCGGGCGGGAGGATGCAGAGCGGAACGGCCGCGGCGAGCGCGGCGAGGACGGAAGCTGCGCTTCGGGTCATCGACCTTCTCCCAGCGTGTCCTTGTCCTGCGCGAGGATCCGCGTGATGCGGGTGACGGCCGCCGCGGCGCGGTCCTGGTGCCGCAGGGCGATCTCGGTGGCCAGGGCGTTGACGAGCACCGAGACGGCGGCGACGGAGTTCGTGTACATCATGTTCTCGCTGCGCACCGGCAGGACGACCCGCGCGAGCTGCGCCGCGGGGGAGGTCAGCCGGTCGGTCACCGCGAGGCAGGGGATGCCGCGGTCCGCGGCCTCGCGCATCATCTCGATCGTCGCCCGCGAGTAGGGGGGGAACGAGTAGACGAAGAGGCAGTCCGAGGGGCGCAGCGCGACCAGCGGCTCCAGCGGCGAGGAGAAGCGGAGGCTGAGCGTCGTCGCCCGCAGGCCGATCTGCGTCAGCATGTAGGTCGTCAGGTCGGCGAGGTGCGAGGAGATCCCCATGCCGAAGGCGTAGACGTGGTCGGCGCGGTAGAGCATCGTCGCCGCCTGGCCGAACGTCTCGCGGTCGAGCGCGTTGACGCTTCCCTCGATGTTGCCGATCTCCTGCGTCGCGACGACGCGGAGCGTGTCGTCCTGCGGGACGCGGGCGAACAGCTCGGCCGCCGCCCCCGACGGCAGGGCGACCCGCTCCCGCACCCCCGCGAGCAGGTGCTCCTTGAGGTCGGCGTAGCCGTCGAAGCCGATCCGCTGCGCGAACCGCACGATCGTCGCCTCGGAGGCGCCGCTGCGGTCGGCCAGCTCGGGGACGGAGAGGAAGGGGACTTCCTGCAGGTGGGCGAGAATGTAGTCGGCGACGACCTTCTGCTGCTGGGGCAGCGCGTCGTAGTGGTCCACGACCAACCGCTTGATGTCGGGCTCCCGCGGCTCGTTCACGGCGCCTCCCGTCCGTTGCGGACGCTCCAGAGTACTGAAATCCAGCGGCAACTGCCCGCCAACGCGTGAAAAAAATGATTCACGCGACGGCCCTGCAACTAACTAATTTGCCGTATGCGCCCTTGACGAGGCGCAAGACGGCGTGGTACCGATAATGAAGCCGTAGATTCACGCGGCCTGTCTGGTGAAACGGAGATTTCACTTTGCCGGCCGGCAACGGACCGGCGCCCCGCGGCGGGGGTCGCCGCGGACGTGGAGGACGCCCCGTGAAGCAGTTCAGACTTCTCGTCGCACTCGTCGCGCTGTTCGCGCTCGCCCTGCCGGCGCTGGCCCAGACGGACCAGACCGGCGTGATCGAAGGGCGCGTGACCGACGCGGACGGCAAGCCGCTCGCCGGCGTCGTCGTGCTGGCCGCCCAGGCCGACGGCTCTTACCCGCACGACGCGATCACCAACGACGCCGGCCGGTTCCGCCTCAACTTCCTGACTCCCGGCGCCTACAACCTCTCGCTGCAGGCCGAGGGATTCCTCCCGCAGCAGGTGACCGCCGTCAAGGCCACGGCGGCGCAGACGGCGCAGGTCGTGGTGACGATGCCGAAGGCGGTGCAGAGGACCGAGCAGGTGACGGTCGTCTCGTCGCGGCCGCGGATCGACACGATCACGACCGAGCGGAGCACGACCGTCGAGGCGCGCCGCGTCGAGACGCTGCCGGTCTCCCGCACGACGACCGGGCTGCTCGCCCTCGTTCCCGGCGTCCGCGAGTCGTCGGTCTGGGGCGCCGCCTCCGGCCAGGCGAACTCCTACCAGTACGACGGCGTGACGGTCAACGCCCCGGGCGGCGGCGGCAGCTTCCTGCTGCCGAACGTCGACTGGGTGGACGAGTTCCAGGTCAAGGGGCTCGGGGCCGGCGCCGAGTACGGCAACTTCCAGGGCGGCGTCGTCAACATCGTCACCAAGTCGGGCAGCAACACGTTCAAGAGCAACATCCGCACGAACATCGAGCGGGACGCCTGGAACGCCTCCAACACGAACGCGCTGGAGGCCGGCTCGCAGCAGGCGAAGCGCTGGGAAGTCAACGCCGACGTGTCCGGCCCGCTGATCAAGGACAAGCTCTACTACTTCTTCTCGGTCGAGCAGGTGAAGACCGACACGAAGGTCGTGGACACGCTCGGCTCGCAGGACGCGAACGACGTGCTCTTCCTCAAGGACCTCGACCAGCGCACCGAGCGCAAGGTCTTCGGCAAGCTCTCCTGGCAGGCGACGCAGCGCGACATGTTCAGCCTCGTCGCCGGCTACGACGGCGTGAAGGAAGACAACCGCGGCCTCGACAGCTTCACCGACCCCGCGGCGACGACCCAGCAGGACTCCCCCTCCTACTTCTACAACGCGAGCTGGGCCCGGATCCTCGGCAACAACGCCTTCCTCGAGGTGAAGGCCACCGGCTACAACGGCAAGGACGACCGCTCGCCGTACCACGGCGAGACGCAGGCCGTGGAGATCCTCGGCGGCGACGCCAACCTCTACCGCAACGCCGTCTACTGGCGCCACCAGAAGCCGACGAGCGCCGCGCTGGCGGCGAACCTCGACGTCTTCGCCACCACCGGCTCGATCGCCCACCGGCTGAAGTTCGGCGGCACGTACGAGAAGTCCACTTGGCTGGAGCAGCGGCGGCGCGCCGGCGACTTCACGTGGCGCCCGCAGCCGGCCGGCGCCTTGGCCGACTTCGACCCGAACAACCCGAACACGTGGCGGCTGCGCGCCGGCCGGGCGTACGACATCACGACCGACTGGGGCGGCGACATCGACCTCGACACCGACATGCTCAACGCCGCGCTCTACGTGCAGGACTACATGACGATCACCCAGAAGCTGGGGATCAACGCCGGCGTCCGCTTCGGCAAGTGGACCGGCAAGATCAACCCCGGCTTCGACTCCGGCCCCGAGTTCACCGCCGTCTCGGCCACCGGCTGGGATCCGCGCGTCGGCCTGACCTACGACTTCACCGGGAAGGGCGAGTGGGTGGCCAAGGCGCACTTCGGCCGCTACCACCAGAACCTGTTCAGCTACATGTTCGACCGCGTGTCCGGCGGCAACGCCTTCAAGGACGTCGAGTACTGGGACTGGAAGTGGGACGACCGGCGCCCCGACCTCGGCTTCGACTACAACCTCTCCAACCGCGAGGACTACTTCGACTACGCCGGCAGCAACCCGACCGGCCAGGAGAACGGGCCGGCGGTGGACTACAAGCAGCCGTACGTGGACGAGTTCGTCCTCTCGCTGGAACGGGCCCTGCCGAACGACTGGAAGCTGGGGATCAACTACATCCGCCGCGTCAACAAGAACCTCGTGGCGCTCGTGGACCGGAACCGCGACCGCAACTACACCGCCTTCCACAACGTCGCGGTGATCGACTACAACAGCGGCAACCCCGCCGTGGACCAGGACGGCCGGGCCCTCGTGCTGCCGACCGTCTACCTGCGCAACGACGACCTCAACGCCCGCAACTACGGCGGCGTCTCCGACCGCTTCTACGAGCAGGACCTCGTCCTGACCAACCCCGCCGGCGCCGAGCGCAAGCTCGACCAGGTGCAGCTGACGCTGGAGAAGACGGCGAAGGCGTGGGGCCTGCGCGGTTCGATCGTCTACTCCGACCTGCGCGGCAACTTCGACTCCGTCTCCGGCTACGAGGACACCACGGGCGGCACCGGGGCCGGCGGCTTCGTCTACCCCAACACCGCGACCAACTGGTACGGCCGGCTCTCCAACAACTCGCTCTGGACGCTGAAGCTCGACGGCACCGCCGACCTCTCGCGCGGTTGGCGCGGCGGCGTCTACTACACCTTCGAGTCGGGCGTCTACTACACGCCGACCTTCACCGTGGACACCAACAACTACGACTTCTACGCCGCCGACGGCAGCTACCTCAACTACAAGCTGTTCAAGAACGTCGATCGGCAGACGATCTATCTCGAGAGCCAAGGCAGCCGCAAGGCGGACTACGTCAGCCGCCTCGACGTCCATCTCGACAAGGCGTTCAGCCTCGGCAAGAAGGTTCAGTGGATCTTCGGGATCGACGTCTTCAACCTGATGAACTCCGACGCGATCACCGATCAGCGCACGTCGGTCAACGGGTACGACCCGGAGAACCCGACGACTTGGTTCAACGCGGCCCGGCTGCGCCAGGATCCGCGCACGCTGCGCCTGTCCTCCACGTTCCGCTGGTAGCGCCCGCGGGACGGACGGCCGCCTCCCCCGGGGCGGCCGTCCGTTCCCCGGTTTCCGCGCTGCGGCGCGCCGTCGCGCGCGCCGCGAGGTCGAATCCGCCATGGTCTCCGACCGTCGTCTGCTCGACATCTTCCTCCGCGCGGCCGCGCTCGACGGGCGTTCGGGACGCGAGCGTCCCGTCGCCGACTTCGTGCGCGCGTTCCTCGAGCCGCTCGGCTTCCGCGTCGTCGAGGACGACGCCGGCAAGGCCGGCGGCGGGAACTGCGGGAACCTCGTCGCCGTGCGCGGCGACGGCGGCGACCTGATGCTCCTCGCCCACATGGACACCGCGCGGCCGACGCGCGACGTCAAGCCGCGGCTGCTCGACGACCGCGTCGTCTCCGACGGAACGACGCAGCTCGGCGCCGACTGCCGCCTCGGCGTCGCCGCGCTCCTGCGCGCCGCGGAACGGCTGGCCGCGTCCGGCTCGGCGGCGGGGGCGACGTTCGCCTTCACCGTCTGCGAGGAGACGTCGATGGCCGGCTCGCAGAACCTGCGCTGGCCGGCGAACGTCGAGATGGCCGCGCTGCTCGATTCGTCGCTTCGTCCCGGCGCCTACATCGACCGCGGCTACGGCTGCCGGCGGTTCGACGTCGCGCTGCGCGGGCGGGCGGCGCACTCCGGCGTCGCGCCGGAGAAGGGAATCAACGCCTTGGCCGCCGCGGCCGAGGCGGTCGCCGCGTCGAAGCTCGGACGGCTGGACGAGGAGACGACGGCGAACATCGGCATGTTCGCGGCGGGCGCGGCGATCAACGTCGTGCCTGACCGCGCCGAGCTGGTCGGCGAGGTCCGCTCGATCCGCCCGGAGCGCGTGGACGAGGTCGTCGCCGACTTCCGCCGCGCGTTCGAGGACGCCGCCGGGCGGCGCGGGGCGCGGCTCGAGTTCTCGTCCCGCTGGGACTTCGCGCCGTACCGGATCGCCGCCGACGCGCCGGTTCGGCGCCGCGTGCTGCGGGCCTTGGAGTCGCTCGGGCTGGCGCCGAGCGCGCACACCTCCGCGGGCGGCTCGGACGCCAACTCGCTCAACGCGCGCGGCCTGCCGGCGATCGATCTCGGCACCGGCGCGCAGAACCCGCACGGCGACGACGAGTTCGTCTTGTTCGAGGACATGGACGCCACGGTCGAGCTGGCCTTGGCGCTGATCGACGCCCGCTGACGCGGGCGGCGGATCGGGAAAGAGAGAGGGCGGCGCGCCGGGCAACACGGCGCGCCGCCCTCTTTGCGTCACTCGCAGGCCGGGCCGAGGTCCGGAAGCGGCTTGGCGCGCAGGCGCGCGTCGTTCGGCAGGCCGTAGGTGCGCCGCGCCTCCGCGGTCGCGGCGTCGAGCCCCGCGGCGTCGAGCACGATCTCGCGCACGCCGCCGGACGGGGCGAGGGCGATCCGGTCGAACGCGCCCTCGGGGCTCTTGAGCGCCTCGGCGACGGCGGCGATCGAGTCGACCGGGCGGCCGTTGACCGACGCGACGATCTCGTCGGTCGCGCCGTAGTAGCCGAGGTTGTAGTTGAGCGGCAGGACGCCGGCGACGATGATCACGCGCCGCCGCGCGGCGGTCTGGCCGTCGCGGTCGCGGCGGAAGAGGGTCAGCATGCCGACGTCGGCCTTCTTCCACCAGTCGTCGCCCCACGTGCGGAGGTATGGTCCGTCGAGCTCGCGGAAGACGATTCCCCCCGCCTGCAGGTACGGCGGCGGGTCGTCCCAGCGGTTCCACGGCATGAGCTGCGTCGACTCGTCCGCGGCCTTGAGCGCGATCTTCAGCTCGATCTCCTTCCCGCCGCGCAGGACGCGCGCCGGGACGACGTCGCCGGCGGCGTGGCCGAGGGAGACGATCGAGGGGAAGCGGAGACGGCCGAAGCGCGGATGGACGAAGTAGCCGCGGGCGTCGATCGGATGGCCGTCGAGGCCGAGCAGGATGTCGCGGACCCGCAGCTCGCCGCAGCCGGTCGCGCCGCGGGGGATCTTGGTGATCACGACGCCGGTCGGCGCGCCCTTCTGGCCGAGGTAGGCGGCGAGCGCCGGGTCTTCGTTGGACGACCAGCGGACGCCGAGGTTGGGGAAGCGGCGGTA
>JAJFTU010000207.1 GCA_021372775.1 bacterium
CAGCCGTTCCGCGCGTCGTTCCACGGGGGCGTCTCCAAGAATTCCTCTCACATCGGAAAGGTTCCGAAATCTACGGCGGCGCCCGCGGAAGGCCAGCGGAAATTTCGCGCCGGGCCGGCGCCGCTCCGCCGCCGGGGCCGCGACCGCCGGCCGGCGCGGGCCGCGGCCGCGACGACGCGTAACCGATCGGGGACGAGCGCATCTCTACCGCGACATTCCGCGAGGACGGATCGATGCCGACGAGATCGCTCTGGGTTGTTTCGATGGTGGCGGCGGCGCTTGTCGCCTCTGACGCGCGGGCCGCGGACGGCGCGGGAGAGCCGCCTCCGGCCGCCGCCGCGCCGCTGACGCTCGACGAGGCGGTGGCGACGGCGCTCGCCGGCAACCAGTTGATCGCCGCGGCCGGGGCGCAGGCCAACGCGGCCGCCGCCGCGGAGGCGGAGGCGAAGAGCCGGCGGCTGCCGCGGGTCGAACTGCAGGAGACCTACGCCCGCACCACCAACCCGGTCTTCGTCTTCATGAACCTGCTCGGGCAGGCGTCGTTCGGCCCCGGCAACTTCGCCGTCGGCCCGCTCAACCGCCCCGACCCGCTGGGCAACTTCAACACGAAGCTCTCCGTCGCCCAGCCGCTCTACGCCGGAGGGATGATCGCGGCCGGCGCCGCGGCGGCGGCCGACGCGCGCGAGGCGGCGGTCGCGGAGCGGGAGCGGACGCGGCAGCGGGTCGTCCACCAGGTCGTCGAGGCCTACTCCGGCGCCGCGCTCGCCGAAGCGCAGCTCAAGGTGGCGCTCGAGGCGCGCGAGACCGCCCGCGCCCACGTCAAGTTGGCCGAGGACTTGCGCGCCGCGGGCCTCGTCGTGGACTCCGACCTGCTGCAGGCGAAGGTGGCGCTGGCCGAAGTCGAGGAGTTCGCGGCGCGCGCCGAGGCGGACCTCGATCTCGCCGGCGCCGGACTCAACGTCGCGATGGGGCGGCCGCAGGAGACGCCGGTCGAGCTGCCGGAGCGGATCGAGGAGCGTCCCGCGCCGGACGAGCCGCTGCCGACGCTCGTCGCCGCGGCGCTCGCCGGACGGCGCGACCTGCAGGCGATGCAGCGGCGCGTCGCCGCCGCGGGGGAGATGGTCCGCGTCGCGCGCGCCGGCTCGCGGCCCGAGGTCGGCCTAAGGGCGCAGTACGAGATGAACAAGGAGAACGCGCCGGGGCGCGACGGCTCCAACTGGTCGGTTTTCGTCGCCGCGAAGTTCACGCCGTTCGACGGCGGCGCGGCGCGGGCCCGCGCGCGCCGCGCCGAAGAGGAGCGGACGGCGGCCGCGAAGTACGACGAGCTGCTGCGCCAGGGCGCGGAGCTGGAAGTCCGCGCGGCGTGGAACGACCTGCGCGTCGCGCGCCGGCGGCTGGACCTCGCCTCCGCGTCCGCCGAGCAGGCGCGCGCCGCGCTGACGATCGTCGAGGACCGCTACAAGGAAGGGCTGACGACGATCGTCGAGCTGCTCGGCGCGCAGACCTCGCTCACCGCGTCCCGCACGCGCGAGGCCGCGGCGCGGCGCGACGTCCTGCTCGCGCGCTCGTCGCTCGACCTGGCCGTCGGCCGCCTCTGAGCGGCGGAGGGAGCGGGCGATGAAGACGACGGAACGGAACGCGCCCGCGGCGCGGGAACCGAAGGGAGCCACGAAGATGTTCGTTCGTCCGACGATCAAGACGCTGTTCGTCCTCGCCGCCGCCGCGGCGGCGGCCCCGCTCCTCGTCTCGTGCGGCGGCGCGCCGCGGTCGGCGGCCGCGGAACGGCCGGCCGCGGTCGCGGCGCCGGTCGCCGTCGCCGCGCTCGCCGAGACGCCGGAGTTCGCCTCCGCGACCGGCGAGGTCGCGCCGTACGAGCGCGCGAACCCCGGCACGAAGCTGCTCGGCCGCGTGGAGCGGGTCTTCGCGCGGGAAGGGGACGCGGTGCGGGCGGGACAGACGCTGGCCGCGCTCGACGCGGCGGACGTCCGCGCGCAGGTCGGGTTGGCCGACGCCGCGGTCGCCTCGGCGCAGGCGCAGTACGACAACGCCGCCGCGATGTACAGGCGCATCCAGACGCTCGCCGCGCGCGGCTCGGCGACGGCGAAGAACCTCGAGGACGCCGCCGCGGGGAACGCGATGGCCGCGGCGGGGCTGGCGCAGGCCCAGGCCGGCGCGGCGGCGGCGCGCGCGACGCTCGCCTACGCCGAGGTCAAGGCGCCGATCTCGGGGCTCGTCTCGGCGAAGCGGATCGAGGTCGGGGACATGGCCGCGCCCGGCGCGCCGCTCTTCACCATCGACGACGTCTCCCGCGTCAAGGTCCTCGCCGAGCTGGCCGAGGCGGACCTCGCCGGCGTCGTCCCCGGCGCGCCGGCGCGGGCGCGGATCGACGCGCTCGGGCGCGAGTTCGCGGCGACGGTGGACCGCGTCTCCCCCGCCGGCGATCCGCGCAGCCGCACGTTCGAGGTGCAGATCGTCGTGGACAACAAGGACGGCGCGCTGCGCCCCGGGATGTACGCCCGCGCCCTCTTCCCCAAGGCGCCGCGCAAGGCGCTCTTCGTGCCGAAGAGCGCGCTGACGACGCGGGGCGAGCTGGTCGGTCTCTACGCGCTCGACGACGAGGGCGCGGCGCGGCTGCGCTGGGTCCGCGTCGGCCGCGAGGAGGGCGACAAGGTCGAGGTCCTCTCCGGCCTTGCGGCGGGGGAGCGGTACGTCGCCGCGCCGCCCGCCGAGCTCGTGGACGGCGCCCCGGTCGCGGCGCGCTGAGCGGAGGCGGCGATGTCGAACGGAATGGGCCCCGCGGGGCGGATCGCGCGCTTCTTCGTCGACTCCAAGCTGACGCCGCTGCTCGTCGTCGCGGCGCTGCTGCTCGGCGCCTTGGCGGCGTTCAACACGCCGCGCGAGGAGGAGCCGCAGATCGTCGTGCCGATGATCGACGTGATGGTCGGCTTCCCCGGCGCCTCGGCGGCCGAGGTCGAGAACCGGATCGCCGTGCCGCTGGAGAAGCGGATGCGCGAGATCCCCGGCGTCGAGTACGTCTACTCGACCTCGATGCCCGGGGCGGCGATGGTCACGGTGCGCTTCCTCGTCGGCGAGGACCGCGAGCGGAGCCTCGTCAAGGTCTACGACAAGCTGGCCTCGGGGATGGACGCCGTCCCCGAGGGGGCGACGCCGCCGCTGGTCAAGTACCGTTCGATCGACGACGTGCCGATCCTCTCGCTGACCTTCTGGGGCGGGCGGGCGAGCGGCTACGAGGCGCGGCGCGTCGCCGAGGCGGTCGCGCGCGAGGTCGCCAAGCTGGACGACGTCTCGGCGGTCAAGGTGATCGGCGGCGAGCGGCGCGCGTTGCGCGTCGTGCTCGATCCGGGGCGGATGGCCGCGTCGGGCGTCGATCCCGCGGCGCTGGCGCAGGCGCTCCGCTTCCAGAACGCCGCGGCGCCGGCCGGGTCGTACGAGGCCGGCGACCGCGAAATCAAGGTCGAGACCGGCGGCTTCCTCGCTTCGGCGGACGACGTCCGCGCGCTCGTCGTCGGCGCGCCGCAGGGGCGCCCGGTCCGCCTGCGCGACGTCGCCGACGTCGTGGACGGGCCGGACGAGCCGAGCGACTACGTCTTCTTCGCCGCCGGCCCGGCCGCGGCGTCGAAGGGGATCCGCCGCGCCGCGGGGGGGGACGCGCCGCTTCCCGCGGCGACGCTCGCGGTCGCCAAGCGCCGGGGCGCCGACGCCTACCGCGTCGCGGACGAGGTCCTGCGCAAGGTGGACGAGCTGCGCGGCCGCGTCGTCCCCGCGGGGATCGAGGTCGCGACGACCCGCGACTACGGCGAGACGGCGAAGGACAAGGTGGACGAGCTGATGCTCCACCTCGGCGTGGACATCCTCGCCGTGACGCTCTTCGTCGCGCTGACCCTGGGCTGGCGCGGGGCGGCGGTCGTCTTCGTCTCGCTGCCGGTGACCTTCGCGCTGACCCTCTTCGTCTACTACGTCTTCGGCTACACGCTGAACCGGGTGACGCTGTTCGCGCTGATCTTCGTCACCGGCATCGTCGTGGACGACTCGATCATCGTCGTCGAGAACGTCAGCCGGCACCTCGCGATGCGCAAGCTGCCGCCGCTGCGGGCGGCGATCGCGGCGATCGACGAGGTCGGCAACCCGACGATCCTCGCCACGCTGACGGTGATCGCGGCGCTGCTGCCGATGGCCTTCGTGCGCGGGCTGATGGGCCCCTACATGCGCCCGATGCCGGTCGGGGCCTCGCTGGCGATGGTCTTCTCGCTGCTCGTCGCGCTCGTCGCCGCGCCGTGGTTCGCCTACCGCCTGCTGCGCGGCGCGAAGGGGCACGGCGGCGGCGAGTACGACGTCGCGCGGACCCGCGCCTACCGCCTCTACGAGCGGTTCGTCGGACCGCTGCTCGACTCGCCGCGGCGGCGTTGGCTGTTCCTCGGCGGCGTGGCGCTCGCCCTGGCGGCGGCGGTCGCGCTCGTGCCGCTGAAGCTGGTCGCGGTGAAGATGCTGCCGTTCGACGACAAGAGCGAGCTGCAGGTCGTCGTGGACATGCCCGAGGGCACGACGCTGGAGCGGACGGCGGAGGTGGCGCGGGAGATCGGCGCCTACGCGCGGACCGTCCCGGAGGTCGCCGACGTCGAGACGTACGTCGGAACCGCCGCGCCGTTCAACTTCAACGGGCTCGTGCGGCACTACGACCTGCGGCGCGGCGGGAACGTCGCCGACCTGCAGGTCAACTTCGTCGGCAAGAAGGAGCGGTCCGCGCAGAGCCACGACCTCGCGCGGCGGATGCGCGGGCCGATCGAGCGGATCGCGCGCGCGGCGGGCGCGGCGGTGAAGATCGCCGAGGTCCCGCCGGGGCCGCCGGTCCTCTCGACGCTGGTCGCCGAGGTCTACGGACCGACCGACGAGGCGCGCCTCGCGACGGCGCGCGAGGTGAAGCGGATCTTCGAGCGGACCGCCGGCGTCGTGGACGTGGACTGGTTCGTCGAGGCGCCGCAGGAGAAGCGGACCTTCGTCGTGGACCGCGAGAAGGCGGCGCTCGCCGGCGTGCCGGAGGCGCAGGTCGCGCGGACGCTGCGCGCGCTGCTCGCCGGCGAGGACGCCGGGCTGCTGCACGTGCCCGACGCCGTCGAGCCGACGCCGATCACGCTGCGGCTGCCGCGCGCGGCGCGCTCCTCGGCGGCCGACCTCGGCGCCGTGCGCGTCGCGTCGCTGTCCGGCGCGATGGTCCCGCTCTCCGAACTGACGCGCGTGGAGACGGCGGTCGAGCCGCCGTGGCGCTACCGCAAGGACGGCAAGCCGGTGGTCTACGTCGTCGGCGAGACGGCGGGGCGGCGGGAGAGTCCGGTCTACGCGATCCTGGCGATGAAGAAGGAGATCGCGAAGCTCCGCGCGCCGGGCGGCGCCGAGGTGAAGCAGTTCTTCCGCGAGACGCCGTGGTCGCAGGAGCGGCCGGCGGTGAAGTGGGACGGCGAGTGGCAGATCACCTACGAGGTGTTCCGCGACCTCGGGCTCTCGTTCGCCGCGGTGCTGGTGTTGATCTACCTGCTGATCATCGGCTGGTTCCGCTCGCTGACGGTTCCGGCGACGATGATGATCGCCATCCCGCTGGCGCTGGTCGGCGTGCTTCCCGCGCACGGCCTGTTCGGGGCCTACTTCACGGCGACGTCGATGATCGGCTTCATCGCGCTGGCGGGGATCATGGTGCGGAACTCGGTGCTGCTGATCGACTTCGTCAACCTCTCGCTGGCGCGCGGGCGCTCGCTGCGCGAGGCGGTGATCGAGGCCGGCGCGGTGCGGACGCGGCCGATCGTGCTCACCGCGGGCACCGTCGTTGTCGGGGCGTTCGTGATCATCTTCGACCCGATCTTCCAGGGCCTCGCCATCGCCCTGATCGCCGGCGGCGTCGTCTCCACGATCCTCACGCTGGGGGTGGTGCCCGTGGTCCACTACCTCGTGGAGCGGCGCCGCACGACGTGATTTCCGCGGGCCGTTGCCCCTCAGTCCGAAAGGCAACGTCGAGCGAGGTCCTAGTCGGGAGGCAGGCGCGGAGGAAGCCTTAGCTGGGCAACGACCGTCGTGACGCGCCAGCCTCCCCTACGCGAACGCGCCGAGCGGAGCGTGCGGCCGAAAACGACGAGCGCGACGAGCAGCGGGGGGCGGCGGCGGAGCATTGCCCCGTCGCGGAGCCGCCGCCCCCCGCCGCGCGGCGCGCG
>JAJFTU010000208.1 GCA_021372775.1 bacterium
GAGAACAGCTGGCCAAGTCCCTGCCGTCCTTCGCACCAGCGCACAGCCGCGCAAATCCGCGACGCGCCGGCGAAACGGAAAACAGCTGGCCAGGTCCCCCGGCTGTCGTTTGCATCGCCGAGCAGCCGCGCAATCCGCAACGCGCCGACGAAGCGGAGAACGACTGGCCAGGTCCCCGCGTCCTTCGTTTGCCGCTGCGCGATCCGCGATGTCGCCGCGCAACGGAAAACAGCTGGCCAGGTTCACGCCTGCCCACGCCAATCCGCAGCCCCGCAACGACGCCGCGAAACGGAAAACAGCTGGCCAGGCCTCCTCGCCGGCAATCGGGGGCGACGCCCGGCCGCGACGCCCCCACGAACGCACATTGTCAAAGAGCCCCCGCTGTCTCGACGCGCCGGCCCGCGCCGCGTCGCGCACGACAGCGCGCGCGCCGCACCGCGGCCGCCGACGCGAGACGGAACGCGACGCCCCTTCGCCGCCCAGCGTCCCCGACGCCGCGCTCCGCTCGATCTCAAGGTGCAGGCAAAGACGCGCAGCGCAACGACGCGCTTCGCGCGCGCATCCCGCCAGCGGGATGACTTGGCGCGCGCGTCGCCACACTCGCGACGAACGCCGCCGACACGCACGGCGCGATCCCCGACACGCAGTCCAGCGAGGCACCCCGCGATGCACCGATCTTCGTTGGTCCAAACGGATGACGGGCCCGCAGGCTCCGGACGAGCTCAGCGCTTGAACGCCTCGCCGCGGCGCAACGGCCGGGCGCGCGCGAGCGCGGCGCCTGAACGATCCGCTCAGGCGCCCTTCGTGATTCCGGCGCGGCTCACTGGAACGCCCGCTCGAGCTTCTGGAGTTCCTTCCGGGCGTCGAACAGGAACGCGCCCGGCTGAACCTGCCCCATCACACTGGAGCCGTCCGCGCTGATTGCCACCGGAGCCTCGTGGGGTTCTCCCTCGTACCTCGCCGCGCCGATTCCTCGGCCGACCTGCCGTTCCGCATCCCCCGCGGCGCGATTCGCGCCGCCATTTCGGATCGCCGGGCGGCGGCGCCCCGTGTCCGCCGCCGCCGACGATCATCGGCGCCTTCGCGCAGTCCGTCGCTTCCCGCAGCAGTTATTCGCCGCGCGGACTCGTCGACTTGTACGACTCGCCGTCGAACTTCCAGCGCTCGGTCCAAGCCGGCGCGACCGTCCGCGTGGCGCGCGTCCCGAGGTCCTCGCAGACCTCCGCGCCGTGGTCCACGACGACGTCGAAGAGCTCCCCGCCCGACGCGGCGTCGATCCGCCAGTTCGACGGCGACGTGGAGGTCCCGTTCTTGCAGCGGCCCATCCCGCTGGCGTCGCCCGTCTGGTAGCGCACGGTCCCGAGGTCGCGCAGCGCCTCGCCGCGCAGGCCGAGGAGCGTCGCGTAGGAGTACTCGAACCCTTGGCCGACGGTGCTGCCCTGGATCGCCAGCGCGTACCGCTCCTTCCCGAGCTCCGCCACCTTCACGTCGGCCTTCAGCTCGCCGAACTCGCCGCCTTCGGTCACCGCGAGATTCGCCGCCTCCACCTTCCAGCGATCGCCGGCGAGGCGGTACTGCACGCCGCCGAGGAGCACGCTGCAGGCGTGGCACGAGTAGTCGCCGGCGGCGGTCGGCACGGACTCGACCAGCGCGAGCACCCGCGCCTCGTCGCCCGCGCCGGCGTCGTAGATCCCGACGAGGCGGCTGAAGACGACGCTCCCGGGCGCGAAGGCCGACCCGCTCG
>JAJFTU010000209.1 GCA_021372775.1 bacterium
CGATGTACTCGCGGGCGTAGAAGATCTCGGACTCGTTCCGCAGCAGATGGTCGTAGTAGGAGCGCTGCCACTCCGCGTCCGGCGCGTGCGCGCGGATCCCCGGCAGCGACGCCGTCTTGAACCGCCGCACCACCTCGCCCAGCGGCGTCCCCGCCTCGAGCTCGAGGACCGCGTGGACGTGGTCCGGAATCACGACGCGCGCATCCACCCGCACCGCCGCGCAGAGCCGCGGCAGCGCCTCCAGAACAAGCAGCGCCGCGCGCCCGGCGTCCGACAGCGCGACGCCGTCCTCGGCCACCCGCCCGAACACCGGCCGCCGCCCGCGCACGCAGCAGGTGACGAACCACCACCCGCCGCCCGCGTAGCTCAGGCAGCCCAGGCGCGGCGAGCGCCGGTTCGGAAACGGATCGATCGCCATGCGCGGAAGGTGCCGCGCAAGCCCTCGGGACGCCCCGTCCCGTTCATGCGCGCCGTTGCCGCCGCGGGACGCCGACGTTGCGCGGGGTCCGCGTCGGGCGGCAGGCGCGGTGGAATCTTGAGCGGGGACACGATGATCGGGGCGCGCCAGCCGCCCCTACGGCGCCCCGAACAGGCGAGCCGCGGCGCGGCGGGGATTCGCGGCGATGTACTCGCGGGCGTAGAAGATCTCGGACTCGTTCCGCAGCAGATGGTCGTAGTAGGAGCGCTGCCACTCCGCGTCCGGCGCGTGCGCGCGGATCCCCGGCAGCGACGCCGTCTTGTACCGCCGCACGACCTCGCCCAGCGGCGTCCCCGCCTCGAGCTCGAGGACCGCGTGGACGTGGTCCGGCATCACGACGCGCGCGTCCATGCGCACCGCGGCGCAGAGCCGCGGCAGCGCCTCCAGCGCGAGCAGCGCCGCGCGCCCGGCGTCCGACAGCACGACGCCGTCCTCGGCCACCCGCCCGAACGCGGGCCGCCGCCCGCGCACGCAGCAGGTGATGAACCACCACCCGCCCCCCGCGTAGCCCAGGCAGCCGAGGCGCGGCGAGCGCCGGCTCGGAAACGGATCGATCGCCATGCGCGAAAGGTGCCGCGCCCGCCCCCCGCGCGCGCCGCCCCGCGCCGCGCGCCGTTGCCGCCGCGGGACGCCGGGCCCCGCGGACGAAAAGAGGCGCGCGGGCTTTTCGCCTTTCGCTCTTTGCAACGCAAAACATGACGGGTCCGGGGTCCACGTCGCCGTAGGGGAGGCTGGCGCGCCGATCACGTCGTCGGAACAACGACGTCCCCACCGCGTCTGCCTCCCGACCTGACCACCGCACCCGATTGCCTTTCGATGCCTCAAAGGCAACGTTGCGCGGGGTCCTCGTCGGGCGGCAGGCGCGGTGGAGTCTTGAGCGGGGACGCGACGATCGGGGCGCGCCAGCCGCCCCTACCGTTTTCCGGTGAGATCCGACGGCACGAGCGGCCGGTCGAGCAACGCGAAGAAGCGCGCCGCGCGGTCCGGCCCCTCGCCGATCCAGCCCTCCACGAGATCGGCCCCGACGGTGTAGGTGTAGATGTAGGCGCGGTAGGCGCGGAAGAAGCGGATGTTCTGCTTCGCCCGGTCCGGGGCCGCGCCGAAGCGCACCAGGAACGCCTCGACCTCCGCCTCCGGCTTCCCCTCGTCGAGCAGCATCCGCGCCGCCTCGCCGCCGACGTAGCGCAGCGGCCGCGCCGCCTCCTTCACCCGCTCCCACGCCGCGAGGTCCTCGGCCTTGATCCCCGCGATCGGCGCCAGCGTCGCGGCCACGAAGGCCCGCTGCTCGGCGCGCGTCATCAGCACGTCCACGCCGACGTTCGCCGTCCCCTCGGCGATCAGCGACTGCGGCGAGTAGAGCGGGTAGACCGTGTACTCGCGCCACCCCGCGCCGCGCACGAGCCTCGACTCGAGCAGCGCGTTGTAGACGTGGTGCCCCGGATACCCCTCGTGCGCGAGGACCTCCAGCGCGCCGTCCACGGTCATCGGGATGTTCGTGTTCACCTGGATCAGGCTCTGGTAGCCGCCCTTGTACCAGTTGTAGGCGGCCCACGGCTGGTCCTTCACGTACTCGACGCTGAACCGCTCCCCGGCCGGCAGCGCGACGTGCGTCCCGGCGCGGCGCCGCACCTCGGCCAGCACCGCGTCCACCACCGCGGGGAGCTTCTCGCGCGGCACCTCGACGCGCGCGCGGACCGCCTGCATCCGCGCGGCGAGCGTCCCCGCGCCGGGGAGCAGCGCCTCGAGCCGCGCGCGGGCCGCCTCGAACGTCGCCGCCGGCACGGGCGGCGGCGCGACGTCGAACAGCAGCCGCGCCTCCTCGGCCAGCGACAGCCTCTCGCCCGACATCCGCCGCAGCGCGGCC
>JAJFTU010000210.1 GCA_021372775.1 bacterium
CCGAGGTTGGCGACGACGAACGGCGCGCCGAACCGCAGCATCTCCCGCGCGCGCGCCGCGGAGAAGTGCAGCCCGGCGCTGCGGAAGGTGCGGACGACGAGTCCCGTGCCGATCAGCGCGAAGCTGAGGACGGTGCTGAGCAGGACGCCGAGCACGCCGAGGCGCATCACGACGACGAAGACGATGTTGAGCGAGAGCTGGACGACGAGCTTCGCCGTGTTCCAGAGCACGAACACCTTCGAGCGCTGCTGAGCCTGGATGTAGGCCAGCGGCACGTCGACGAACGACTGCAGGAACAGGGCGAGGAACATCAGGCGGAAGAAGGAGACCTGCTCCGGCGTGCCGGAGAGGACGAGCCGCGCCAGCCAGCCGGACGAGGCGAAGCCGATCGAGGCGCCGACGAAGTAGAGCCCGATCAGCAGCAGCGCGATCGTCGAGACCGCCGCGCCGCGCCCTTCGTCGTCCCGCTCGGCGTAGTAGAAGCGGAAGACCGCCGTCGTGAGGCCGAAGCCGACGATCATGCCGGCGATGTCGATCGTCAGGCCGACCAGCTCCAGCACGCCGTAGTCGGCGGGGGTGAGGAACCGCGTGTAGATCGGGAGCATGACGAAGCTGACGGCGCGCCCGAGGAACACGCCGCCGGCGTAGATGAAGGAGTGCTTCGCCGTCTTGCGCAGGTCCGACATCCGACTCGCGTCCGCCTCGTCGCCCGCCGCCCCGTCCGCGGGGCGGGAAACTCGTTCCGCGGCGTTCTCCGCCGACCGGCCGCGCGGCGGCCGCCGCGCGCGCCGCCGCGGCGCCGCGCTACAAAGGAAGCGTCCTCGCCACGTAGGGGCCGATGATCCGCGTGGCCGCGAGCGGCAGGCGCCGCCAAGCCGCCTTCACGAGCCTCGCCCCCGCGCCCTCCCCGCCGTCCGGAACGCGCGCCCCCGCACCGAGGACGTAGTACCACGGCAGCGGCTCGGAAACGGCGCCCCACTGCAGCTTGAACCGATGCGTCCCGCCGCCGGCGGTCGAACGGCCGAAGTCGAAGACGGCGCAGCCGTCCTCGATCGCCCGCTCGAGCGCGCGCCAGTAGAGCAGCATGTTCGGCGACGCGCCGTCGAAGCGCCGATCGGACGCCGCCCAGATCATCTCGGCGACGCCGCGGCGCCGATGGAGCCATCCGGCGGCGACGGCGTCGCCGCCGCGGCGCACGACGACGAGCGACGTCTCGTCCGGAAACGTCGCGGCGAGCCGCCTGAAGAACGCCTCGCGGTAGATCGGCGAGCCGTGCTCGCGCCACTTGCGCGCCAGCAGGCGATGGAACTCCGGCACCAGTTCGGCGCCGCCGACCGACGCCGTCATCCCTTCCTTCGTCGGCCGCTTCACTTGGGACCGCAGCTTGGCGCCGAGCCGGCCCCAGAGTTCGTCGGCCGCGGCGGGAAGCGGCAGCCGCGCGCGGATCTTGGCCGACGACGCCGGCAGCGGCAGCGGCGCCTCGGGCGGCTGGCGCAGCTCCGCGAAGCGCGCTCCCTCCGCGCGCAGCGCGTCCGCGGCGGCCGCGAGCAGCGCGTCGCGCGCCTCGTCGTCGGCGGCGGCGAGGCCGGCGTAGTTGACGAAGGGGAGCGAGAGCAGGCGGCGGCCGAGCAGCGGGTTGGACTGCGCGATCAGCGGCAGCACGCCGACGACCTCGCCGCCCGCGAACGCCGCGAGCGGGCGCCACGGAAGCCGGAACTCGGTGGCCAGCAGGTTCCCCCACGCCCAACGCTGGTAGCTCGTCGTCTCCGCGCGGGACGCCACGAAACGGTCCCACGAGGCCGCGTCGGTCTCCGCGGCGCGCCGGACGACCACGCTCATCGGCGCCGTCGCCGCGCCAGGACTTCGTCGTAGAGCCGCGCGATCTCCTCGACGTTCCGTTCGACGCTGAAGGCCGCGACCCGCGCCCGCGCCCGTTCGCCCGCCGCGTTCCGCAGCGCGGCGTCGGCGCGCAGCCGCTCGAGCAGCGCCGCGAGATCGGCCGGCGCGGCGGGATCGAAGAGGAACCCGCTGCCGTCTTCCACGACCTCGGCCGGTCCGCCCAGGCGCGAGGCGACGACCGCCTTGCCGAGACTCATCGCCTCCATGACGACCAGCCCCAACGGCTCGGGTACGGTGGAGGCGTGGACGACGACGTCCGCCGCGTTCATCAGGTCCGGCACGTCGTCGCGCTCGCCGAGGAACAGCGCCGTCCGCTCCAGATCGTGGCGCCGGACGAGCGCGGCGAGACGCTCCTGATAGTCGCGGTCGGAATCGGGCGCGCCGCCGACGACGGCGACCCGGTACGCGTCGCGCAGATCGGGGGGCAGCGAGCCGAGCGCGTCGAGCAGGACGTCGTGCCCCTTCCAGCAGCGCAGGTGTCCGACCATCGCGACGAGGAACGCGCCGTCGGGAACGCCGAGGAGCGCGCGCACGGCCGCCGGCGACTTCGTCGGCCGCGCCGCGAACCCCGCGGCGTCCACGCCGTCGTAGATCTGCCGCACGCGGCGCGGATCGACGCCGCCGCGCCGCAGCCCTTCGGCGACGTGCCGGCTGATGGCGACGACGGCGTCGAGGCGGTTCGTGGACCAGCGCCAGACGAACCGCTTCGGCCGCTCGTAGTTGCCGCGCTCGTGGGACACCGCGGCCGCGCCCGCGAAGCGCGCCGCCGGAATCCAGTCGTCCACCGCGAGCCGCGGCGAGTTGTTGATGTGGACGAGGTCGATCCTCCGCTCGCGCAGCAGCCGCGCGCGGCGCCGAACCCGGCCGAGCGCGTCGCGGAGCTGCGCCGCACGCCCGCCCCGCCCGGCCGTCAGTTCCTCCGCCCGCTCCGCGTCCCAAGTCAGCGTCTCCACGCCGGCGGCGCGGAGGCGCGGAACGAAGCGGTTGTCCTGATAGAAGAGGACGAGCGGCCGGTAGCGGTCGGCGGGGAGCCGCGTCGCGAGGTCGAAGAGGCACTGGTGGGAGCCGCCCGCCGTGCCGTCCTCGCAGGCCTCGACCAGCAGGACCGAGCGCGGGCCGCCGGCCGTTTGCCGCTCGCCGCACGCGGCCGCGTCGTTCATCGGCGGCCCTCCGCGAGCTGCGCGAGATAGGCCGCGAACGCCGCGGAGACGCGCGCCCGCCCCGTCGCGTTGAGATGGCCGCCGTCGTCCGTGTAGGCCGGCCAAAGCGTCGGGACGGCGGCGCCGGCGACGACGATCGCGCGGACGCGGCCGTCGGGGCCGGCCGCCTCGAGCGCGGCGAGATCGAACAGCGGCTCGCGGCCGCGGTATTCGGCGCGCATCGCTTCGTTGAAGCGGTGGATCGCGGCGACCTGCTCGTACGGCACGACGTCCCGTCCGAGAAGCAGCTTGACGCGGTCCTTGAGCGAAAGGCGGGGCGCGGTCAGCGGCGTCGTCACGTGCACGAACACCGTGTTCGGCCGCTCGCGCCGCAGTCGGCTCATCTCCGCGCGGTAGGACTCGAACAGGGCGCGCGGATCGGTGCGGTCGTCGAAGTCGGCGAAGCAGTACTTGTGCAGCGCGACGTCGAACGTGCCGGGAGGACGCGACGCGACGGCGCGCGCGAAGTCGGAGGTCTTGCCCCGGGGATCGCCGTTGCGGCCGACGAAGAAGTGCATCAGCCCGGGACGTTCCTCCGCCGGCGTCCAGACGACGACGCGCGGCGGGTCGTCCGCGCCGGCGAGGGGAAGCTCGCCGAGGCCGCGCACGATGTCGCCGCCGACCGACTGATGCCCGAACAGAATCGCGGCCTGGGCCAAGGCGCGACGCTGCGCCGACGAGAGATGAACTCCGCTTTCGGCGACGCCTCCGCTCACGTTCCCTCCGCCGCAGGCGGCAAGGAGAGCGACCGCCGCCACGATGCCCGCGCGCCAGACCACGGAAGACCCCGGCCTCCACTCCCCCGCCGGCGAGTCCGA
>JAJFTU010000211.1 GCA_021372775.1 bacterium
CGGTCAGCGTGCGCGGTTCATCCCCGCGTGCGCGGGGAACAGCTGCGGGACCAGTGCGCCGCGGCCGGGGCAGCCGGTTCATCCCCGCGTGCGCGGGGAACAGAGGTCGTGCCCGCGCTCGGCGTGGGTGTGGCGCGGTTCATCCCCGCGTGCGCGGGGAACAGTCGTTTGCCGGAGGGGGCGGCGCGTCCACCGGCGGTTCATCCCCGCGTGCGCGGGGAACAGCTCGAGGCGCCAGGCGCGATCCTCGTCGCGCTCGGTTCATCCCCGCGTGCGCGGGGAACAGGGCTCCGCCGGCGCGGCGGTCGATCCCGCCGCCGGTTCATCCCCGCGTGCGCGGGGAACAGGGCGAGCGGTAACCATGCCGGGCTCATGGTCGTGTCCCTTGGCGTGGTGTAGCTGGCGGGGCCAGCGCGAGCTCCGGCGAGGCCGGGCCGATCAGTCTGCCAGAGGCAGGCCGATGATCGGATCATCGGCGACAGGGGCGATCGTCTCAAGGGTCATGTAGCGGGCGCGCTGGACGGCCCACTCGTCGTTCCGCTCGAGGAGGATGGCCCCGACGAGGCGGGTGATGGCGGCCTCGTTCGGGAAGATGCCGACGACTTCGGTCCGGCGCTTGATCTCGGCGTTGACCCGTTCGAGCGGGTTGGTCGAGTGCAGTTTCGAGCGGTGCTGCTGGGGGAAGGTCATGTAGGCGAGGACGTCCTCCTCGGCCTCGTCCATCAGGGTGGCGAGCTTCGGCAGCTTGGGGCGGAGCTGGTCGGCGACGCGGCGCCACTGCTGCTTCGCGCTCGTCGCGTCGTTCTGGGCGAAGGCGGTGGCGACGAAGGCGGAGACCACCCGCCGTCCGCTCTTGCCGGCATGGGCGAGGGCGTTCCGCATGAAGTGGACGCGGCAGCGCTGCCATGTGGCGTTGAGGATCTTCGAGACCGCCGCGCGGATGCCCTCGTGGGCGTCGGAGACGACGAGCTTGACGCCGCGCAGGCCGCGGCGGGCGAGCTTGCGGAGGAAGGCGGTCCAGAAGGGCTCGGCCTCTGACGGGCCGATGTCCATGCCGAGCACCTCACGGCGGCCGTCGGCGTTGACCCCGACCGCGACGATCACCGCCACCGAGACGCTTCGTAGCCGGTCGCCGAAGGCGAGAAAACGCTCCAGTGGAGCGTTTTCAGGCGGAGAAGGCCGCGGCAGCGGCAGGGCGGCCGTTCTGGCGGACCTTCAGGTAGGTCGCGTCGATCCAGAGGTAGGGCCAGTCGCCCTCGATCGGCCGGTCGAGGAAGGCCGTGACCCGCTCGTCGATCTCGGCGCAAAGCCGGGAGACCTGGCTCTTCGAGATGCCGCTCATCCCGAGCGCCTTCACGAGGTCGTCGACCGAGCGCGTCGAGACGCCCTGGATGTAGGCCTCCTGAATCACGGCGGTCAGCGCCTTCTCGGCCATCCGACGCGGCTCGAGGAACCCGGGGAAATACGACCCACGGCGCAGCCTCGGGATGCGCAGCTCGACCGTCCCCGCCCGGGTCTCCCAGTCCCGGTCGCGGTAGCCGTTGCGCTGGACCAGCCGATCCGGGCTTCTCTCGCCCAGAGCAGCGCCGGTCAGGCCGCCCACCTCCAGCTCCATCAGCCGCTCGGCGGCGAAGCCGATCATCTCCCGCAGCAGGTCGGCGTCGGGGGTCTTCTCGACAAGGCCGCGCAGGGCCATCATCTCGTCGGTCATCGTGAGGTCTCCGATCAGGTTGGCTTTCGCAAACCCGACCATCGCCGAAGATCGCGCGATGACCACCGCGTCGCCGCCTGCCTGCCAGCGCGATAATCCGCGCAGGCAGCCGGCGACGCTACCGGCGAGCTACACCATCACCGGGGACACGACC
>JAJFTU010000212.1 GCA_021372775.1 bacterium
CGCTCTCGCGGCGCGGCGTCCCCGCCCTCGCCGTCGCGGCGTTCGTCCTCTGCTGCCTGCTGCGCCTCGCGGGGTGGCTCGCGCCGGGAACCTACCGCGCCCCCGGCTGGACCGGCCTCGGCGTGGACGAGCGGAGCGTGCCGATCGCGGCGGCGGAGTTCGTCGCCGCCCGCCCCGTCCGCGGCAAGATCGTCAACGACTTCCAGAGCGGCGGCGCACTGCTCCGCCGCCTCTACCCGGCGCGGCGCGTCTTCATCGCCGGCAACACCTCCTGCTACCCCGCGTCGTTCCTCGAGACCTACCGCCGCGAGGTGATGGGGGGCGACGGCGATCCGGCCGACCTGACCGCGCGGTACGACGCGGACGTCGTCGTTCTCGCGCACGCGGCGATGGAGACCCCGAAGCTCGCCGCGCGCCTCGCCCGCAGTCCGGCGTGGCGCCTCGCGCATCTCGACGCCGCGGCCGCGGTCTTCGTCCGCGCCGCCGACGGCGACGCGCCGCTCGACCTCGACGCCGCGGCCGGCCGCCTGACCGCCGAAGCGCGCGTCTCCGAGCCGTGGCCGGCCTGGCTCGGCGGCCGTCGCTCCCCCTTCCCGGCGCTCAACGCCGGCCTCTTCCTGCGCGCCGCCGGCCGTCCCGACCTCGCCCTCCGCCTCGGGGAGAAGCTCTGGTCCGAGGCCCCGGACGTCGAGACGGCGACCTTCTGCGCCGGCGCGGCGGAGGAGGCGGGACGCCTGCCCGAGGCGGTCGAGAAGCTCGAATGGGCGCGCCGCGAGCGTCCCGCCGACGACGCCGTCCGCACCTGGCTCGCCCGCGCCCTCTTCGCCCGCGCCGCCGCGCGCCTCGCCGAGCCGGCCGCGGCCGGCCCGGACCTCGAGCGCTGCCTCGCGCTGAGCCCCGGCGAGCCGGGCGCCCAGCTCCTGCTCGCGCTGGTGCGGGCCACCGAAGGGCGCGCGGACGAAGCGCGCCGTCTGGCCGCCGAGGCGTGGCCGCGCGCCCCCGCGCCGCTGCGCGACTTCGCGCGCCGCGATCCCCGCCTCGCCCCCGTCCTCCCGCGTTGACGCGCCGCCGCGCGCCGGACGCGTCCGGCGCCGCGGGCGGGACGCGCCGGCCTTTTCCGGCGGCGCGGCCGTTGATCCGCCCCGCGCCCCGCACCTAAAATCGCCGCGCGCTTGGGGCGCAGGGAGACAAGGATGGCGCTGATCGAGTTCACGAAGAACCACACCGATCATTCGACCGACAAAGGCTACCAGTTCGAGTTCTTCTGCGATCGCTGCGGCTCCGGCTACCGTTCGGAGTTCCGCGCTTCGGTCACCGGCATGGCGGGGAGCGTGCTCCGCGCCGCCGGGAACCTCTTCGGCGGCATCCTCGGCTCGGCCGGCGGCGGCGCCTACGAGATCGAGCGCGCGGTGCAGGGCCCGGGGCGCGACAAGGCGTTCCGCGAGGCGATCGAGGAGGCGAAGCCGCACTTCCGCAAGTGCCCGAAGTGCTCGCAGTGGGCCTGCCTCGCCACCTGCTGGAACGAGAAGCGCGGCCTCTGCCACGACTGCGCGCCGAACCTCGAGACGGAGATCGCCGCGGCGCAGGCGACGGCGACGGTCGAACAGGCGAAGAAGAAGATCGAGGAACAGGACCTGACCAAGGGGATCGACCTCGAGACCGAGACGACCGCCCTCTGCCCGCACTGCGGCGCGCGCAGCCAAGGGGGGAAGTTCTGCGGCGAGTGCGGCAAGCCGATGCGGGCCAAGGCGACCTGCGGCCGCTGCGGCACGGAAGCCGAAGCGGGAACGAAGTTCTGCCCGGAGTGCGGGGCCAAGCTCGGGTGACGATCGGCGCGGGCGCCCGGCGTCGGGCGCCCGCCGAATTGCGGGGACCGCCGCGCGCAAGGGGGCGCCGGCGCGAAAGGGGCGAGCGTGGACGCAGGGGGCCGGTTCTCCTTCACGGATCTGCAGGGACGCGCCCTGCGCGATGGCGCCTGCCGCGTCGAGCTGACGGCCGAGCGGCTCGTCGTCCTGCCCGACGGCGGCGCGCCGTTCTCGTGCGACCTCGGCGAGATCGACGACTTCCAGCTGACCGACTACGACCTGCGGCTCGGCCTGCTCGGCGGCTGGCGGTTCGTCTTCGGCCAGATGGGGCGCGCGCTCCCCGGCTTCGCCCTCGCGCTGCGCAACCAGTGGCGCGACCGTCTGGCCCGTTGCCTGCTCGTCGAAGAGGAGAAGGAACTGGGCCGCTTCGACGTCGTCGTGCGGCGCGACGGCGAAGGGGCGCTGGCCGAGGGGCAGGCGCAGATCCGCGTCTACGCCTCGCACCTCGCCGTCCTGCCCCCCGGGCCCGGCGCGTTCGTCGTGCCGCTCGCCGGGCTCCGCGCGCTCCGCTTCGACGACGCCTCGTACGCCGTCGAGCTCGAGGACGCGCGCGGCCGGACGACGATCAGCCACATGGCGCGCGAGACCGCCAACGTGCGGCGCCTGCTGCGCGAGGCGACGGAGGACCGCGCGCGCCTCGGCGCGCACGTGGTCGAGATGCTCTTCCCCTTCCTCGACCCGCCGACGATCGCCAAGGTCGCCGCCGCCGTGCCGGAAACGCGCCTCGCCGCGCTGCAGGACCTGGCGCGGATCGACCCGCGGCTGCCGACGGCGCTCAGCGACCGCGCGGTGAGCCCGGAGCGGAAGGCGTACTACGGCGCGCTCGCCGTGCAGGCGACCGGCCGGACCTTCGCCAGCTACAAGTTCGTGCCGGCGGCCGATCTCGAGGACGACGGCGGCGCGGCCGAGGCGGCGGAGGACGAGCCGACCGGCTCGGTCGCCGAATGGGATCCGGGCTACGAGACGACGCGTCCGGCGACGAGGGACGAAGCGGTCCTCGCGCCGCTCTTCTCGTTCTTCTTCCCGCTCGTCTCGCCGGGGCGCGGCCTCACGCTGGCCTGGGAGGCGACGAGCGCCTCGGCCCGCGCGACCTACCTCTTCGCCGCCGACCCGGCCGACCGCGACGTTCCCGAAGCCGCGGCCGAGCGGCTCAACGCCGCGCTGGCGCGGATCGGCTACCGCCGCGAGCCGATCTACGTTTCGGACGAGCAGTTGGAGCGGGATCCGCGCTTCGCCCACTACGCGGTGGGGATCAAGCGGGCGCCGGAGCTCGCCTGGCTGCGGGCCCGCTTCGTCGGACGCGCGGTGCACACGACGACCGACGTCTGGGGCGCCCAGATGCAGCGCCTGCTCGGCTGAAGGCCCGCCAGGTCACGAGACGACGAAGCGCCACTCCGCGGAGGGGCGCTTCCCTTTTCCGCGGCCCTCAGACGAGGCTTGCGCGGATCGCCGCGGCCAGTCCGGCGGGATTCTCCCAAGCCATCGCGTGGCCGCAGTCGGGGACGACCCGCACCGCGACGCCGAGTTCCTTCAGCCGCTCCGCGTCCGGATCGGGAAGGGACCGGGCGCCGAAGATCACGGTTCGCGGCATCCGCAGGCCGACGAGGAGTTCCCGCCACGTCGGGTCGCTCCCCTCGACCAACGACACGGCCGCGCGGTGCATCGCCCGCGGGAAGGAGCGTTCGAGGCAGGCCGCCCAGACGCGGTCGCCGGCCCGCGCGGCCTCCTGCGCGATCCGCCGCTGCCCCCGCTCCGCGTACTCCTCTTCGCCGTACCGGGCGATGGCCCGGCTGCACGTTCCGCCGCCGGGCTCGAGATTCGGTTCCGAAAGCACCAGCCGCCGCACCCGGTCCCCCGGCAGCGCCGCCAGCGCGATCGCCGCCGCCCCGCCCATGCTGTGGCCGTAGACGTCCACCGACGTCAACGACAGCGCGTCGATCAGCGCGCGCAGCGTGTCCGCGTGCGCGTCCACGGTGTAGGGGAAGTCGGGCGGCCGGTCGCTGAACCCCGATCCGAGCAGATCGACGAGCAGACGCCGGCGGTCGGCGAGAGCCGGACTCGCGGCCACGGCGGGGTAGTCGTACGAACCCGCGCAGCCGAGGCCGTGCACGAAGAGCAGCGGAACCCCCGCCCCGTCCAAGTCGTGGAACCGCAGCCGGCAGTCCCGCCCCTCCAACTCCACCGCCCTCACGCCGTTCCTCCCCACAGTGACGCCGAGATTGTTGCACGAGGCACGGGAATCAAGATCCGTAGGCATTCAGGCGTCCGCTCCGCCCGTCGCCGCCTGCCGCCGGGGAGGAGACTCCCGGCGGCGGGAAGAGGCGGGCGCTCTGGACGCCCGAATCGCGGCGAGATGACGCGGATCGCGATCCCGCCGCGGCCGCCGCCCGCCGCGGGACGCCGGTCCGGCCGCCCGCGGGGGCAGCAACAATCTCGGCGTCACTGTGCTCGGCGTCACTGTGCTCGGCGGTCACGGTGCTCGGCGATCACGGTGCTCGGCGGTCACTGGGCGTGGCAGTGACTGCAGTTCTCTCTGATTTCCTTGCCGTGGCAGGAGCCGCAGTGGCGTTGGTCGTGCGCCGTCTCGCCGAGCGCGGAACCTCGTCCCGGCCCCGCCGCGGCGGGGAGCAGCCGGAAGGCCCGCTCGCCGTGGCAGGAGCGGCAGTTGGGCGCGCCGTTGTCGACGTGCGAGAGGTGGCGGAACGTGACCGCGCCGGGACCTCCCGCGGCCCGGAAGACGATGTCGGGCGGCGTGCGGAGCGAGGCGAGCGCCGGGGCCAGGTCGGCCGGCTTCTCCTCCGCCGGCGCGGAAGGCCCCGCGCGGCGGGCGCCGAGATAGAAGTGCCCCAGCAGGGCGAGCGAGACGACGAAGACCGCGCCGAAGACGACGCCGGTCGCCCGCAGGCCGCGGGCCCGCGGCCCGAGCGAGACGGTCGGCGGAGGCAGCGGCCGCGGCGCGGCGGAACGGAACTCGGCCTCGGGAGCGTGCAGCACGTCGAAGTAGCGCGAGAAGACGCGGAAGGCGACGAAGCCGGCGGCGGCGATGGCGAAGGAGATCGAGATCTCCTGCCACGACGGGAAGTAGACGAGCCGCGGATACGACTCCATCCCGGTGACGACGGTGTTCATCCGGTTGGCGGCGAACCCCATCACCGCCAGCACCGAGGCGCAGAGCAGTCCCGTGCGCGACTCGCGCACCGGCCGCGCGAGGAGGAGCGCCGCCGGCAGGACGACGCCGAGCAGGAACTCGCCCAGGAAGAGAATCGACGGGTAGTCGAGCGCGAAGGCCCGTTCGAGCGCCCCCCGCTCCATCAGGTCCTGCACGCGCACCGTGCCGTAGAGCGCCAGCACGACGGCGACGACCTTCCCCAGATCGGAGAGCAGGTCGAGCGTCAGCGAGTGGCGGCCGTAGCGGGAGAGCCAGAGCGACTCGAGCACGATCATCGAGACGCCGGCGGCGATGCAGGAGAGGAAGAACAGAAACGGGAGGATCGGCGAGTACCAGAGCGCGTGCAGCCGCCCCGGCACGACGAGGTAGAGCGAGCCGAAAGACGACTGGTGGAGCGTGGAGAGGATCACTCCCGCGACGACGAACGGCAGCGAGACCGCGCGCAGGAAGCGGATCGGCGCCTTGAAGCCGAACCGGGCCAGCGCGACCGGCGCGAACTCGATCGCCAGCACGCAGGAATAGAGCGTCAGGCACCAGGTGATCTCGAACATCACCGAGTGCACGTTCCAGAGGATCAGCGGGTGGTAGAAGCGGTCGAAGCGGCCGAGGTCCACGACGAGCACGGCGGCGACGAGCAGGTAGCCGACGAACGCCGTGAGCACCGCCGGCTTCACGATCGGCTCGAAGCGGTGGATGTTCCCGACGTGGACCGCGGCGACGATCGTGAACCCCGCCGCGGCGAGGCCGATCCCGAGGAAGTCGAAGCCGATCCAGAACCCCCACGGAAAGAGGTCGGTGAGGTGGGTCGTGCGCCCGAGGCCGAGGAAGAACCGCTGCGCGGCCGCCGCCGCGCCGACGAGCAGGATCAGCGCCGTCACGACCTTCCAGACCGTGACCGGGAGAACCAGTTCGCGGAGGACTTCCTTGAGCGTCGGGGGGGCGTCGGCGCGCCGGACGGAGGCGGTCATCGGTCGTCCTCCGTCTCCCGCCCTTCGGCCGCGGCGACGTCCTCGCGGCGCCGCGTGATCCAATGGATCCCGCCGAGCACCACCCCCGCGGCGACGACGAACTTCGGCACCTGCGACATCACCCGCCAGCTGAGCGCGGGGAGCGGCGTCGTCGGCAGGTCGGTCCGGTAGCCGAGGCGGTCGAACGCCACGCCGGCGAGGAGCAGGACCGACGTCCCGCCGACCTCCTTCTCGCCGTACACGTGGTCCACGTAGCGTCCCGGCTCCTTCTTGATCCGCGCCCGCGCCTCGTCGAGGAGATCCGCGCGGCGGCCGAACGTCGTCGCGCCGGTCGGGCAGACCGCCGCGCAGGCGGTCGGCAGGCCGAGCCCGACCCGGTCGGCGCAGAGGTCGCACTTCTTGACCAGCGGGAGCGGCTTCTCCCACTCGTAGCGCGGGACCTCGAACGGGCAGGCCTGCATGCAGTAGCGGCAGCCGATGCACCGCTCGGCGCGGTAGACGACCGGCCCGGACGCCGTCTTCTCGAACGCCCCGACCGGGCAGACCGAGGCGCAGGTCGGCTCGGCGCAGTGCATGCAGAGGCGGCGCACGTAGCGGCCGGCGCGGAGGTTGACCACCGTCAACGTCCGGGAGGAGAGGTCCTCCGTCTCCGGCTCGAACGGCGTCGGCGGCAGGCCGTTCCGTTCCTTGCACGCCTCGCGGCAGGCGCCGCAGCCGATGCAGCGCGTGCCGTCGAAGAGCAGCCCGAAGGCGTGGCCGAGATCGCCGCCCGCTGGACCGGACATGAGTCGCTCCTCAAGGGGCCGTCGGCCGGCGTGGACGCCGGTCGTCAAACCCGGAAGAACTGTCGGTTCGCCATTGCCGGAGTATAAGGCCGAGTTAGCCCTTTCGTCCCGCCCCGCCGCGCCGATTCTCCGCCGCCCGCCCCGTCCCGTCCCGCCGACTGGCGGGCCGGAGCGGATGCGCTATAGTCCGCCGGTTCGAACGCGCGCCGTACCTTTGCCGCGCGCGCGCGGCGTCCCGCCGTCGGGAAGCCGGCTTCCCACAACGAAGCGCGAACCTACTTTTTGCGACGCGGCCGCGCGGCGGCCGCGGGATGGAAGCGACCCCATGATCAGCGACATCAGCCGGATCCGGAACATCGGAATCTCCGCGCACATCGACTCGGGCAAGACGACGCTGACCGAGCGGATCTTGTTCTACACGCGCCGCATCCACGCCATGCACGACGTCAAGGGGAAGGACGGCGTGGGCGCGACGATGGACCACATGGAGCTCGAGCGCGAGCGCGGCATCACGATCACCAGCGCCGCGACCTACGTGACCTGGAAGGACCACTACATCAACATCATCGACACCCCGGGGCACGTCGACTTCACGATCGAGGTCGAGCGGGCGCTGCGGGTGCTCGACGGCGCGGTCCTCGTCCTCTGCGCCGTGGCCGGCGTCCAGTCGCAGTCGATCACCGTGGACCGCCAGATGCGCCGCTACGGCGTGCCGCGCCTGGCCTTCGTCAACAAGTGCGACCGCACCGGCGCCCACCCGGACAAGGTCGTCCGCGACCTGCGCGAGAAGCTCGGGCTGCGGGCGGTGCTGATGCAGCTGCCGATCGGCCTCGAGGCGAAGTTCGAAGGGCTCGTGGACCTCGTCGAGATGAAGGCGATCTACTTCCGCGGCCCGGACGGGAACGACCTCGAGTACGCCGAGATCCCGGCCGACATGAAGGCCCTCGCCGACGAGCGGCGCGCCGACATGCTCGACACGCTGACCCTCTTCTCCGACGAGCTGACCGAGGCGGTCCTCGAGGGGACCGAGACGGTCGAGCAGATCCACGCCGCGATCCGCAAGGGGGTGCTGGCGCTGCAGCTCGTGCCGGTCTTCATCGGCTCGGCCTACAAGAACAAGGGCGTGCAGCCGCTGCTCGACGCCGTGACCCGCTACCTCCCCTCGCCGCTCGACCGGACGGCGGAGGCGATCGCCACCGGCGACGAGGAAAAGAGCGTCCGGCTGACCTCGGACCCCGACAAGCCGACCGTCGCCCTCGCCTTCAAGCTCGACGAGGGGCGCTACGGCCAGCTGACGTTCATCCGCGTCTACGAGGGGAAGCTCGTCAAGGGCGGGACGGTCGTCAACCAGCGGAACGGCCGCAAGGTCAAGCTGGGACGGATCGTCCGGATGCACGCCGACGAGATGCAGGACATCGAGGACGCCGGCGCCGGCGACATCTGCGGCCTGTTCGGCATCGACTGCCACAGCGGCGACACCTTCACCAGCGAGGGCGTCGACCTGACGATGACCTCGATGCACGTCCCCGACCCGGTGATCTCCCTCTCGCTCAAGCCGGCCGACAACGCCGCGGCGGCGAAGGTCGGCAAGGCCCTCTCCCGCTTCACCAAGGAAGACCCGACCTTCCGCGTCCGGGTGGACGAGGAGTCGGGCGAGACGGTCATCTCCGGCATGGGCGAGCTCCACCTCGACGTCTACGTCGAGCGGATGCGCCGCGAGTACGGCGCCGAGGTCACGACCGGCGCGCCGCAGGTGGCGTACCGCGAGGCGATCTCCCGCCGGGCCGAGTTCAACTACCTGCACAAGAAGCAGACCGGCGGTTCCGGCCAGTACGCCCGCGTCGCCGGCTACCTCGAGCCGCTCCAAGGGGCGGACTACGAGTTCGTGGACGACATCAAGGGCGGCCTGATCCCCTCCGAGTACATCCCCTCCTGCGACAAGGGGTTCCGCTCGGCGCTGGCCAAGGGCGCGATGATCGGCTTCCCGATCGTCGGGATCCGCGTCGTGATCAACGACGGCGCCGCCCACGCGGTCGACTCCTCGGACATGGCCTTCCAGGCGGCCGCCCGCAAGGCGTTCCGCGAGGCCTACCGCCGCGCCGGCCCGCAGATCCTCGAGCCGCTGATGAAGGTCTCCGTCGAGGGCCCCGGCGAATTCCAGGGGACGATCTACCGCTCGCTGATGCAGCGCCGCGGTACGATCATCGGCTCGATGGAAGACGAGGGGTTCGCCCGCATCGACGCCGAGGTGCCGCTCTCCGAAATGTTCGGCTACTCCACCGACCTGCGCTCGGCCACCCAGGGGAAGGCCGAGTTCACGATGGAGTTCGCGCGCTACACTCCGGTGCCGCGCGAGGTCTCGGAGAAGCTGCTCACGGAATACAAGGGCGCCGCGGCGGCCGCGGCGGAGGAGGAGTGATGACGGAGCTGATGCTCAAGCTGCGCCGCTCGCCGCGTCTGCTTCTGGAACACGACGGCCATCCGGGCCCCGGTCCGGGGAAGATGGGGCTCGTCATGGCGCGCGCCGGCGCGGGCAAGACCGCGTTCCTCGTCGGCGTCGGCCTCGACGGGCTGCTCGCCGGCCAGCGGGTGCTCCACGTCACCCTGCACCGCACGGTGGAGAAGGTCCGCTCCTGGTACGACGACCTGCTCAAGGAGATCGCCAAGGACGAGAAGGAAGTCCCCTTGGCCGAGCTCCAGTTGGCCGTCGAGCGGCGGCGGCACATCAACACCTTCGTCGGCAACGTCTTCAGCCCGGCGCGCCTCGAGAAGGCGCTCGAGCTGATCGACGCGCACATGGAGTTCCGCCCCGACGTCATCATCCTCGACCGGCTCGAGCTGGAGTCGATGCCGCGCGCGACGGTCGAGGACCTCAAGCGGATCGCGGCCCAGTACGAGGCCGAGCTCTGGCTCTCCTGCCGCGTCCACCGCGACGCGCCGCCGCAGCCGGGCCACCTGCCCTACCCCGCCGACGGGATCGAGGACCTCGTGGACCTCGGGTTCCGCCTGATCCACGACGAAGGGCGGATGCGCCTCTTCGTGCTCAAGGACAAGGAGCACTTCCTCGAGCGGGGGACGAACATCCTCCTCGACCCGAAGAGCATGCTGCTGTTCCCCGAGTGATCCGCCCCCCGCGCAGGGGAGCGCCGAGCCGCGCCGCCGGGAGCCTCCCGCGCGGCGCGGTTTTCTTTTCGGCGCCCGTCCGCCGCGCCGAGGCGGCCGCGCGGCGAACGGCGCGGCCGCCTCGTCCCCCTTGCGCGCCTCCCCCCGCACGCCCGTCCGCGGCGCCCCGTCCGGCGTCGCGGCACGCGCGGAATGTGCGGCGCGGGGCGCCGCGCGAAAAGACGAATCGCCGCGGCGCCCTCCCGACGGCGGGACGGGCGGCTCGGCGCAACGGACCGAGATCGACTCGACGGGCCGAGATCGACTCGGCGGACGGAGGCGGATCGGCTCAGCGCAGCAGACCGCGGCGCAACAGCTCCGCGCGGGCCGCGGCGACGGCGCGCTTGAGGCACTCGTCGTCCGCGCAAGGGAGGGGCAGGCGGCGGCAGGCCTCGACCGCGCGCCGCAGTTCCTCGGCGAAGGCGCGGCAGGCCGGGCAGGCGGCGAGGTGGGACGCCAGCGCCGTCTCCTCCGCGGGGGAGAGTTGGCCGTCGATCGACTCCGACAGCCGCCCGCGGACCTCCTCGCAGGCCCCTTCGCTCATCGCCGTTCCTCCGGCCCCGCCGCGAGCTCGGCGCGCAGCGCCGTGCGCGCGCGGTGGAGCCGCACCTTGGCGTTGGCTTCCGTGATGCCGAGCACGTCGGCGACCTCGGCGGTCCTCAGCCCTTCGAAGTCGCGGAGCAAAACTATGATGCGGTGGTCGGGCGAGAGGTTGCGGAGCGCCGCCTCGACCCGCGCCCGCTCCTCGGCGGCGATCGCCGCCCCCTCGGGGGACGCCGCCCGCGGATCGGCGAACTCCACCGGCGCGTCGCTCCCCGGCGGGCGCAGATCTTCGATCCCGATCGAGCGCGCCGGATCCCGCGGCCCGCGCCGGCTCATCAGGCACTCGTTGGCCACCACCCGCCAGAGCCATGTCTTGAGCGCGCCGGGGTTTTCCAGCCCGCGGAGCTGCGTGAAGACCTTGACCAGCGTCTCCTGGAAGACGTCCTCGGCGTCCTCGCGCCGTCCGCACGACCGCATCCCGAAGGCGAGGATCATCGGGCCGAACCGCTCGACGAACTGGTCGAACGCCGCGGCGTCGCCGCGCCGCACCGCCTCGAGAAAAGCCGCGTCGTCCCGGCTCTCGTCCGCCACCGCCGACCTCCGGCCCCGCGCCGCCGAACCGCGGCGGGTCCCGCATGATAACCTTGCGTCCGACCCCGGATCGACCGGGATGCATCGGTTCCACGACTCGATGGAGGCCCCGATGATCGAAAAGATCCGCACGCTTCTCGGCGCCGACGCGCCGCTCCTCGACCACGTCTGCCGCACGATTTCGAAGGAGCGGCTGCACCTCCCCGGCCCGGACTACGTCGACCGCATCCTCGCCGCGACCGACCGCAGCCCGAACGTGCTCCGCAACTACCAGCTGCTGCTGAACACCGGGCGCCTCGCCCGCACCGGCTACGTCTCCATCCTGCCCGTGGACCAGGGGATCGAGCACTCCGCCGGCGCCTCGTTCGCGCCGAACCCGGACTACTTCGATCCGGAGAACATCGTCAAGCTGGCGCTCGAGGGGGGCTGCAACGCCGTGGCCTCGACGCTCGGCGTGCTCGGGGCGGTGTCGCGCAAGTACGCGCACAAGATCCCGATGATGCTCAAGCTCAACCACAACGAGCTGCTGACCTACCCCAACAAGTTCGACCAGGTCCCCTTCGCCGACGTGCGCCAGGCGTTCGACATGGGCGCCGTCGCCGTCGGCGCGACGATCTACTGGGGCTCGGACGGCGCGACGCGCCAGCTGCAGGAGGTCTCGGAAGCCTTCCAGGCGGCGCACGAGCTGGGGATGGTCACCGTGCTCTGGTGCTACCTGCGCAACCCGGCGTTCAAGAAGGACAAGGACTACCACGTCAGCGCCGACCTCACCGGGCAGGCGAACCACCTCGGCGTGACGCTGCAGGCCGACGTCATCAAGCAGAAGCTCCCCGAGAACAACGGCGGCTACCTCGCGCTCAAGGCCGAGGGGTACGGCAAGACGAACAAGAAGGTCTACGACGAGCTGACCACCGACAACCCGATCGACCTCTGCCGCTACCAGGTGGCCAACTGCTACATGGGGCGGATCGGCCTGATCAACAGCGGCGGCGCCTCCTCGGGCGCGGCCGACCTCGCCGAGGCGGTCAAGACCGCGGTGATCAACAAGCGCGCCGGCGGGATGGGGCTGATCTCCGGGCGCAAGGCGTTCCAGCGGCCGATGGCCGAGGGCGTCGCGCTGCTCAACGCGATCCAGGACGTCTACCTCTGCCGCGACGTGACCGTCGCCTGAACCATTCCGCGGCCGGGCCCGCCCCGCGCGGGCCCGGCGCGCCGCTGGTGTCCCGATGGGCTCGCTGAAGGACGAACTGCTCAAGAAAGGGCTCGCCGACGACAAGCGGGCGCGGCAACTCGCGCACGACGAGAAGGCGCGCCGCAACAAGCTCGGCAAGGACGCGGTGGACGAAGAACGTCGCCGCGCCGAGGAAGAGCGTCTGGCCAAGGAGCGGGGACGCCGCGAGACCGACCGGGCGCGCGAGGCGGAGCGGACCAAGGAGCAGGCGGCGAAGACGGCGCGCGCGGCGCTGGTCCAGATGATCAAGGACCGCGCCGTGACGAGCGGGATCCGCGGGCCGCGGCGCTGGCACTTCGTGACCCGGGACCGCAAGGCGCCGTTCCTCGAGGTTTCCGACGAGGCCGGCAAGCAGCTCGAGGCGGGGCGGCTGGCGATCTGCGAGATCCCCGGCTCCGACCCGGAGCAGTTCGTCGTCGTGCCCGGCGAGACCGCGCTCCGCGTCGCCGAGACCGCGCCGGAGTACGTCCGCTTCCACAACCAAGGCGGCCCGCCGCGCCCCTGATCGGCGCCGCGCCTGCGCCGCGTCCCTTATGCGGCGCCGCGCGCGCGCCCCGTCCCCGATCGGCGCCGCGCGTGCGCCGCGTCCGTCAGAGACGCTCGGCCAAGGCGAGCAGTTCCTCCCCCGCGCGGCGCACCGCCGCGAACAGCCCCTCGATCTCGTCCGCCGCCCGCGCCTGCTCGTCGATCAACCGTCCCGAGTGCTCCGCCCCCTTGAGCACCATCTCGAACGCCTTCTGGAACTTCGCCAGCATCTCGCCGATCTCCGCGGCCGACTGGTTGCTCTCCTCGGCGAGGCGGCGCACGCCGTCGGCGACGACGGCGAACCCTCGGCCTTGATCCCCCGCCCGCGCCGCCTCGACCGCGGCGTTGAGGCCGAGCATCCGCGTCTGCGCGGCGACCTTGCGGATCAGGTCGAGCGCCTGCGCGATCCCCTTCACCTGCTCCGCGGAGTTGGCCGAAACGGCGACCTGCCCTTCCGCCGCCGCGGCGAGCTGCTTGAACGCGGAGGAGACGCCGGCGACCGCCGTCGCGGCGGCGCGCACCGCCGCCCCGAGCTCCCGCGCGCAGCGCTGGATCGACTCCCGCAGCGTCGTGTCCCGCGCCCGGTCGCGCAGGCGGATCACGACCAGTTCCGAGGCGATCCGCGCCACCGGCTCGACCGTCGCCAGCGGCCCGGAGATGCCGAACGTGCCGATCTTCCGCCCGCCGTCCTTCACGGCGATCGAGAAGCCCTCCTTCATCTTGCCGCCGGACGCCGCCGCTTCGGCCGCCGTCACGCCGTAGGTGTCGGCGGCGCCGCCGAGGATCGCCCGCGCCCCGCCGTGGACGACGCCGAAGCGGTTGCGCGCCGAGTCGGCGACGATCGCGCCGGTCTGGTCGCAGATGATGGCGTGGAAGCGGGTGACTTGGTGGATGAAGTCCACGACCCCTTGGGCGGTCTCGCGGTCGAGCTCCACGGCGGCCCCCTTTCGCGGCGCGGGAGCGATGCGGCGCGTCGCGGCCCGAAGATAGCGGCGCCCGCACGCCGGATCAACGGGGCCGCGGCGGCGACCTAGGTTCCGGGCGCGCTCGGCTACCGGCGATCGCCTCGGCCCCGCGCGGCGGCGAGCGCGGCCTGCCCGAGCGCCACGCCGCCGTCGTTCGGCGCGACCTCGTGGTTCGCCCAGACGGCGAGCCCCGCGTCGGCGAGCCGGCGCGCGGCGAACCGCAGCAGCAGGACGTTCTGGAAGACGCCCCCGGAGAGGACCGCCGTCCGCGCGTCGAAGCGCGCCGCGAGGTCGATCGCCGCCGCGGCGAGCCCCGCCGCCAGCGCCTCGTGGAAGGAGCGCGCGACGTCCTCGGCCGCCGCGCCGCGGACGCGCGCCGCGGCGAGCGCCGCGAGAAGCGGGCGCGGATCGAGTTCCCGGCCGTCCCACGTCGGCGCGGGCGCCGGCGCCTTCGCCGCTTCGCCCCGCTCCGCCTCGTGCTCGAGCCACATCGCCGCCTGCCCCTCGAAGCTCGGCGCGCGGACGAAGCCGCAGAGCGCCGCGGCGGCGTCGAACAGCCGGCCGACCGACGACGTGCGGTGGACCCGCACGCCCCGTCGGGCCAGTTCGAGCGCGGCGAAGAAGCGCGGCGGGAACGAGAACGGCGGCGCGGCCCAGTCCGCGTCGAGGCCCGCCCACGCGACGTAGCCGGCGAGCGCCTGCGGCGGATAGAGCGCCGCGGCGTCGCCGCCGGGGAGCGTGCAGGCCGCGAGCGCGCCGACCCGCTCGAGCCCCGCGGCGAGCCCGCCGACGAAGAACTCGCCCCCCCAGACCGTGCCGTCGTCGCCCCAGCCCGTGCCGTCCCAGGCGACGCCGACGACCCGTTCCTCCCACGCCGCGCGCTCGGCGAGAACGGAGGCGACGTGCGCGCGATGGTGCTGCACGGCCACGGCCGAGGCCGCGCCCAGCCGCGCCGCGAACGCGCGCCCGGCGCACTCCGGATGCGCGTCGTGCACGACGACGAGCCGCGCGCGGTCCACCTCGTACATCGCGAGGAAGTCGAGCGCCAGCGCCTCGAACGCCTCGCGCGCGGCGAGCTGGTCGAGGTCGCCGACGTGCGGCCCGACGAACGCCTGGCCGTCCACGACCAGCGCGAGGCTGTTCTTGAGTTCGGAACCGAGGGCGAGGATCGCCCCGTCGCGCGGCCAGCCGTCGCCGACCGCCGCCGGCGCGAACCCGCGCGAGCGGCGCGTCGTCTGCGGGCCGAGCGGCCCCTGCCGCACGACCGAGTCGTCCACGCGGCGCGCGATCGGCCGCCCGCCGACGAGCAGCGCGTCGGCGATCCCGGCGAGATCGGCGCGCGCCGCGTCGTCGTCGAAGGCGATCGGCTCCGAGGAGCGGTTGCCGGAAGTCATCACGAGGGCGCGCGGCGCGCCGGCGGCGAAGAGCAGTTCGTGGATCGGCGCGTACGGCAGCATCACGCCCAGTTCGTCGCAGTCCGGCGCGACGCCGCGCAGCTCGACCCGCGCGGGGGCAAGCACGATCGGCCGCGCCGCGCCGCGCAGCAGCGCGCGCGAGGCGCCGTCGAGCGCGACGAGCCGCGCCGCTTCCTCTTCGTCCGCCGCCATCAGCGCGAACGGCCGTTCCTTGCGCACCTTCCGCTCGCGCAGCCGCTCCACGGCGGCCGCGTCGCGCGCGTCGCAGGCGAGGTGGTAGCCGCCGATCCCTTTCACGCCGACGATCCCGCCCGCGGCGAGCAGCCGCGCCGCGGCGGCGATCGCCGCGCCGTCTCCTTCCACGATCCCCGCGTCCGACTCGAGGACGTAGTGCGGGCCGCAGACGGGACAGGCGACCGGCTGCGCGTGGTGGCGCCGGTCGAGCGGGTCTTCGTACTCGCGGGCGCAGTCGGGGCAGAGCGGGAACGCGGCCATCGTCGTGCGCGGCCGGTCGTACGGCAGCGAGCGGACGATCGAGAAGCGCGGGCCGCAGTCGGTGCAGTTGATGTACGGATAGCCGAAGCGCCGGTCGGCGGGATCGAACAGCTCGCGCCGGCAATTGGCGCAGAGCGGCAGGTCGGGCGAGACGCGCGTCGTCGGCCGCGTCCCCGCCGCGCTGGCGCGGATCTCGAACGAGGCGAAGCCGGCCGCCGCCGCGGGCTCGGTCTCCAGCGAGGCGATCCGCGCCGCGGGAGGCGGCTCGGCGGCGAGGCGCGCGGCGAAGGCGTCGAGCGCCGCCTCGTCCCCTTCGACGTGGATCGCCACGCCGTCCGGTCCGTTGAGCACCCAGCCGGCGAGTTCGAGTTCGCGCGCGAGGCGGTAGACGAAGGGACGAAAGCCGACGCCCTGCACGACCCCGCGCACGGCGAGGCGCAAGGCGCGTCGATCTGCGGACGGAAGCGGCGGCATCGAAGAAAGCGGCGGGACGGCCGAAGCCGCCCCGCCGCGTCGATCGATCCGGACTCAGGCCGGCTGGCCGCCGATGCGGACGACTTCTTCGGCCGTCTTGCGCACCGCGGCGACCGACTTGGCGAGCGCGGCGCGCTCGGCGTCGGTGAGCGGGATCTCGAGGACCTTCTCCACGCCGCCCTTGCCGACGATCGCCGGAACGCCGACGAACAGACCTTCGGCGCCGTACTCGCCGCGGCAGAGCGCGCTGACCGGCAGGACCTTCTTCTTGTCGAAGACGACCGCCTCGGCCATCTCGATCGCGCACCACGCCGGGCTGACGAACGCGGACCCGGAGCCGAGGAGCTTCACGACCTCGCCGCCGGCGGCGCGCGTGCGGGCCTCGATCGCGTCGAGCGTCGCGTCGTCGAGGAAGAACTGCACCGGGATGCCGGCCACGCGGCAGCAGGAGCGGACCGGCACCATGTCGTCGCCGTGGCCGCCGAGGACCAGCGCCTCGACGCTCTCGACCGACACGCCCGACTTCTCGGCCACGAAGAAGCGGTAGCGCGCGGAGTCGAGGACGCCGGCCATGCCGAACAGCTTCCCCGGCGCCGGCTTCAGCACTTGGTTGAGGCGGTAGACGATCGCGTCGAGCGGGTTGGCGATCGAGATGATCGTCGCGTTCGGGCAGTTGGCCTTGATGCCCGCCGCCACGGCGTCGGTGATCTTGAGGTTCGTCTGCAGCAGCTCTTCGCGGGTCGGGAGCGTGCCGTCCGGCTTCGGGCGGCGCGGCACGCCGGCGGTGTTGATCACCAGCTGCGCGCCGGCGAGGACGTCGTAGCTCTTGCCGGCCTCGAAGCGGCCGTCGAAATGCAGCACGGGGGCGCCTTCGGCGATGTCGAGGGACTTCCCCTTCGCGACGTCGGGAGGCATGATGTCGACCACGGCGATGGTGCGGGCCAGACGACGGCGGGACGCTTCCTGCGCCAGGACGCCGCCAATGTTGCCGGCGCCGATGATCCCCAGTTTGTCCAGCATTGTTTGTCTCCCATCGCGGCGCGACGCGCCGCGGGTCCAACAACGGGGTGGGTCCGCGTCCGTTTCGCTGCGGCCGCGGAGAATCGAGAATGCGCTCGGCTCCTTGCTGGCGCAAGATACAGCGCCGTGACGAAAGGGGCACAGGAATCGCCGCCGCGCGCCGGATTCGGGCCGTTGGCCGCCGTGTGGCGCGCCGTCGGCGGCGCCGCCGCGGCGCTGGCCCGGCCGACCCTCGCGCTCCTCGAGCGAAGCGGCGATCCGCGCGCCGCGGCGCTCGCCGAACGGCTGGCGCTCGACGACCTCGCGGACTCCGTCCCGCGCGGCTGCCTCTGGCTGCACGGCGCCTCGGTCGGCGAGATCCGCGCCCTCAAGCCGCTCGCCGCGGCCCTCGCCGCGGCGCGTCCCGACCTGCCGATCCTCGTCACCGCCACGACCCGCGCCGGACGCGAGCGCGCCGCGGCCGAGCTGCCGGGCCGCGCCCGCCTCGCGCCGCTCGACGCCGTCGCCCCGCTGCGCCGCTTCCTCGACGCCGCCGCGCCGCGGCTGCACGTCGTCGTCGAGACCGAAATCTGGCCGACGCGGCTCGCCCTGCTCGCCGAGCGCGGCGTGCCGGCGGCGATCGTCTCGGCCCGCCTCTCGCCCGAGCGGGCGGCCCGCTACAGCCGTCTGGGCGGCCTCTACGGCCCCTGCCTGCGCAGCCTCGCGCTGCTCGCGCCGGCGAGCGCCGACGACCGCGTTCGCCTGCTCGCCGCGGGCGCCGACGAGGCGCGCCTCGGGCCGGTCGAGAACCTCAAGTGGGACGCCGCGCCCGCGCCTCCGGCGGACGGCGCCAAGTCCGCGCTGGCGGCCGAGCTGGGCGCGGACGCCGCGCGGACCTGGATCGTCCTCGGCAGCGCGCACCCCGGCGAGGCCGCGCCGCTCGTCGCCGCGACGCGGGCCGCGCTCGGCCCCGCGGCCGACGGCGTCGGCTGGCTCGTCGCGCCGCGCCATCCCGACCGCTTCGCCGCGGAGGCGGAGAGCCTCGCCGCGATCCTCGGCCCGCTCTGGCCGGCCTCGCGCGGTCCCGCGCCGGACGGCGCCGCGGCGCTGCTGCTGGACAAGATCGGCCTGCTGCCGCGGATCTATCCGCTCGCCGCCGCCGCGCTGCTCGGCGGAACGTTCGCGCCGGTCGGAGGCCACACGCCGCTCGAGGCGGCGGTCGCCGGCTGCCCGCTCGTCGCCGGCCCGAACGTCCAACACCAGCTCGATCTGCTCGCCCCGCTCGTCGCGGCCGGCGGCGTGAAGCCCGCGGCGTCGTTCGCCGAGGCCGGCGCGCAGTTGGCGCGCTGGGTCGTCGCGCCGGACGAAGCGCGCGCCGCCGGCGCCGCGATCCAAGCCGAGGTCGCACTGCGCCGCGGCGTCGCCGGACGTCTCGCGGCGGTCCTCGCGGAGCTCGCGCGGTGACGTCCGCGCCGCTTCCGCTGCTCGCGGCGCTCGCCCGCCTGCACCAGTGGGGCGCGGCGGCGCGCGGCGCCTTCGCCGCGAAGCGCGCCGAATCGTCCCCGATCCCGGTCGTCTCGATCGGCAACCTCTGCTTCGGCGGCGCGGGAAAGACCCCCGCCGCGGCGTGGATGATCGACCAGCTCGCCGCGCGCGGCCGGCGCCCCGCGCTCCTTTCCCGCGGCTACGGCGGAACGCGCGCGGCCGAGCCGCTGCTCGTCGCGCGCAGCGGCGAGATCCTCGTTCCGGCTTCGGCGTCGGGGGACGAGCCGCAGCTGATCGCGCGCGCGACGAAGGCCCACGTCGTCGTCGTCGCCCGCCGCCGGATCGAGGCGGCGCGCCTCGCGGCGCGCGAGGGCGCCGACGTCGCGGTGCTCGACGACGGCTTCCAGCACCGCGCGCTGCGCCGCGCGCTCGACGTCGTGCTGCTCGACGCGGCCTGGTCGCCGCGCGCCCGCGCCGCCTCCCCCGCCGACCTGCTGCGCGAGGGGCCGCGCGCGCTGCGCCGCGCCGGCGCGATCCTGCTCGCGGACGCGCCGGAGGAACTCGGCGCGGGACACGACGGCCCGCTGCGCGCGGACGAGGTTCCGGCGCCGATCGCCGCGCTCTTCGCCGGCGCCGCGGCGCCGCCGCTCTTCTTCGCCGCGCGCCGCCGACCGACGACGCTGACCCTCGAAGGAGTCTCGGCCGACGACGGACCGGCGACGAACGCGCCGGGCTCGAAGCCGGCGCTCGTCCCCGGCGAAGCGGTCCCCGCGACCGTCCTCGAGGGGAAGCTGATCCTCGCCGTCAGCGGCGTCGCGCGCCCCGAGCGGTTCGCCGCCTCGCTGCGCGCGCTCGGCGCGATCGTCGCCGCGCACGTCGTCGTGCCGGACCACCACGCCTACGACGCCGCCGACGCGGCGACGATCCGCCGCCGCGCCGAGGAGACGAGCGCGGCGCTGGTCGTGACCACGGCCAAGGACGCCGTCCGCTGGCCGGCCGGCGCGCCCGCCCCGGCGGTGCTGCGCGAGGAGTTCCTCGTCCGCGGCGGCGA
>JAJFTU010000213.1 GCA_021372775.1 bacterium
CAGCGAGAGCATGTCGGACAGTTCGGGAAGGCGCAGCGCCCAGCAGGCGGCGCCGTAGATCCCGATCCCGACCGCGACCGGGACGAGCGCGCCGACGGCGCGGACGGCGAGCGACGCCGTGCCGAGCGTCGCCTCGATCGCGCGGGCCGCGCCCCACGCGCCGAGCCCCATCGGCGCCGCCGCGGCGAGGCACTTGAGCGTCCCGCCCCAGACCGCGCCGCCCACCGGACCGCACGAACGGCGGAAGGCGATCGTCAGCACCGCGAAGTTGACCAGCGCCGCGAGCGACGTGCCGAAGGCGAGGCCGCGATGGCCGAACTTCTCGAAGCAAAGCGCGTTGAAGACGACGTTCGCCGCGACCGCCGAGACCGACGCGACGAGCGGCACGCGCGCGCGGCCGAGCGCGTAGAACGCCGGGGCGACGACCTTCACCGCGGAGTAGGCGAACAGACCCACCGCGTACCAGACGAGCGCCCCCGCGGTCGCCTCGGTGTCGGCCGCGGTGAAGTTCCCGCGCTGGTAGATCAGCCGGATGATCGGCGCGGCGAGGACGATCAGCCCCACCGTCGCCGGGATCGTGAGGAACGAGACGAGCCGCAGCGACTGCCCGAGGGTCTGCGACATCCCGGCCATGTCGCGCGCCGCGGCGCGCTTGGCCAGCGCCGCGGTGGCGATCGTCCCGACCGCCACGCCGAACAGCCCGAGCGGCAGCTGCATCAGCCGGAAGGCGTAGTTGAGCCACGCCGCGCCGCCGGCGACGTGGCTGGCGAACATGCTGTTGACGACGATGTTGACCTGCGTCGCCGCGAGCCCGACGGTCGCCGGCCCCATCAGCAGCGCCATCCGCCGCATCCCCGCGTCGCGGAACGCCAGGTCGAGCGAGGGGCGGAAGCGCCATCCCTCCCGCCGCAGCGCCGGGACCTGCACGAGGAACTGCGCCGCGCCGCCGAGCAGCGTTCCGACCGCCCAGCCCGCGACGGCGATCCGCGGGTCGAGCCCCTTCAGCCAGAGCGCCGCGCCGACGACGATCGAGACGATGTTGAAGCAGGCCGGCGCGAAGGCGGGGACGAAGAAGTGGTCGAGGGAGTTGAGCATCCCCATCGCCACCGCGGCGAGCGAAACGAGCGGCAGGAAGGGGAGCATGATCCGGGTCAGATGGACGGCCAGCTCCTGCTTCCCCGGCGTGTCGGCGAATCCCGGCGCGATGCCGGAGACGATCGCGTCGGCGCCGAAGAGCCCGAGCAGCACCAAGGCGCCGAGGATCGCGCAGAGGGTCGTGGTCAGCCGGTTGGCGAGGAGGAACGCCTCCCGCCGCGAGCGGTTGCGGAGCGTCGCGGTGAAGGTCGGCACGAACGCCGCGGAGAGCGCCCCCTCGGCGAAGAGGTCCCGCAGCAGGTTCGGGATGCGGAAGGCGATGACGAAGGCGTCGCTGACGACCGTCGCGCCGAAGAGGGCCGCGAACAGCTGGTCGCGGACCAGGCCGAGCAGCCGCGAAAGGAGCGTGCCGAACGAGACGAGCCCCGCGGCCCGCGCCAGCCGTCGAGCCTGCCGCGGCGCTTCGGCCGGCTGCCCGCTCTCGTTCCGCTCGTCGCTCACGAAGCCGGAGATTGCCCGTTTCGCGGCCGCGCGTCAATAATCCCGCCATGAACGACCCCGAAGAGATCCGGTACGAGGAGCTGACCGCCGCGCCGACCGAGGAGATCGTCGCCCTCTACCGCGCGGGCGGCTGGTGGACCGAGAGCGACGCCGCGCGCGCGGCGATCCCGAAGATGATTCGCGGTAGCTTTTGCTTCCTCGGGGCCCGGCGGCCGGACGGCCGGCTGGTCGGGATGGCCCGCGCGATCTCGGACGGCGCGAGCGACGCGTACATTCAGGACGTCGTCGTGCTGCCGGACTGGCGCGGCCGGGGCATCGGGGGCGAAATGATCCGCCGCCTCGTGGCGCGGTGCCGCGCGGCGGGGATCGAATGGATAGGCCTGGTGGCCGAGCCCGGAACGATCCCGTTCTACGAGCGGCTCGGCTTCGCGGCGCTCGAAGGGTTCACGCCGCTCCGCCACGGCCTTAAGGCGCGACCTTGAACGACACCTTTCTGGGGTTCCAGTTTCGCTCGGTGCGGCGCGAGGACGCCGCAGAGCTGCGGGCGTTCCTCGCTTCCCATTGTCACTCGCTGACCGGCTACACCTGTTCCTGCCTCGCCGCGTGGGACGGCCTGTTCGACTACCGCTGGGTTCGTCCCGGTCCCGACGCGCTCCTCGTCTCCTACGTCGAGAAGGGGGAGCGCCACCTGCTGCAGCCGCTCGGCCGGTTCGGCGACTTCGCCGGACAGGTGCTGGAGGCGGCGCGCGCGCTGCCGTACCCGCTGCGGATCGTCGGCGTCGAGCGCCCGTTCATCGAGCGCAACCCCGAGTTCGCGGCGCGCTTCGACGTCGTCTCGGAACGCGAGAACGCGAACTACATCTACCGCGTCGAGGACCTCGCCACGCTCGCCGGCCGCGCCTACGCCGGGAAGCGGAACCACATCGCGCAGGCCCGGCGCGAGTACGAGTGGACCGTCGAGCCGTTCCGCGCCGACTCGGTCCCCGACGCGCGGCGGGTCCTCGCCGACATCGACGCCGAGGAGGGGTGGCCGGTGCGCGGCTCGCTGCGCGAGGAACTCCGGGCGCTGAACACGACGCTCGACCTCTTCCCGTGCCTCGGGCTCGACGGCATCCTGATCCGCGTCGGCGAGCGGCCCGCGGCGTTCGCGCTGTTCGAGATGCAGTGCCCGGAGACCGCCGTCGTCCACTTCGAGCGGGCGCTCCGCTCGTTCAAGGGGATGCACCAGATCGTCGTCCAGGAGACGGCGAAGCTGCTGGCGGCGCGCGGCGTGCCGCGCGTCAACCGCGAGGAGGACCTCGGCAACGAGGGGCTCCGCAAAGCCAAGGAGTCGTACCATCCCGTGGAGTTGGCCGAGTCGCTGCGCCTGACGCTCCGCGCGCCGGAGGCGGGCGCCGACGGAAGGAGAGACTGACCGATGCCCAAGATCAACCTGCCGACCGACATCACCCCCGAAATGAAGGAAGCGAAGAAGGACTACCTCGACCGCCACACGCCGCACGTCGTCGCCCCGGCGAAGGTCAAGAAGGGGGAGACGTTCCAGGTGCTGGTGCGGATGGGGCAGGACTACGTCCATCCCGACCTCGAGGAGCACTACATCCAGTACCTCCAGCTCTACAAGGGGGACAAGCTGCTGGCGACGGCGATCTACAACCCCAAGGCCTCGACCGCCGGCAAGGACCCCGCGTCCGGCCACCAGCAGGCGGCGTTCTTCGTCTCGCTCGACGCGCCGGCCAAGTTCTCCGCGATGTCCTACTGCACGCTGCACGGCCTCTGGGTCAGCGAAGAGGTCCACGTCGAAGTCGAGTAGTCCA
>JAJFTU010000214.1 GCA_021372775.1 bacterium
CGGAAGCGGCGGACGGGCTCGGGCGCGGCGAGGGTGCGGAAGGAGCCGTGGCGCCGCCAGCGGAAGGGCCGGCCGCGCCAGGAGGGGCAGGGGTCCCACGGGCAGTAAGGCGGCGTCCAGGCCGGATCGGCGGGCCGGGGCCCGTCGAAGAAGGTGCAGGGGACGGTCTCGGGGCGTTTCACGCCGGACGGATGACGCAAGAACCGGGCCGCGGGGCGGGATGGCGCGCAACGTCCGGCGGGTGCGCGGGTTGGCCGCGGGGGGGCGGAGGCCGCTAGCGCCAATCCCGTCCGCCGGCGGACGGAACGTCCGGACACCGTCCGGACAGCGGCCCGCCGCCGGCCGCCCGCGGCGCGCGCAACAGGCTCGGCTTCACCGTGCGTCAGTCTTCGTAGAAGCCGCGGGTCAGGACGGTGCGGCCGCGCGGCTTGACGAGCGCGACCTCGAGCGAGTGGCTCCCGCGCGGGCGCGCGGGCTTCCTGATCTGCAGCAGGTAGTGGCCGGAGATCGTCGCCGCCGCGCGCCGCACGGCCGCCAGCGGGAAGTCGTTCGTCTTGGCGAACGCCCCGCCGGTGTCGGCGGCCATCGAGCGCATCGGCGCTTCGAGCGACTGCCAGTCGGTGTCGGTGATGTCGAGCGCGGTGACCGTCGTGCGGGAGCGGATCAGCGCGCGGCGCGCGGCGGTGAACTCGCCGTTCGTCGTCACGCCGTCCGCGGTCTGGCGGCCGAGCCCCCAGCCGAGGAAGACCATCGTCTTCGAGCCGGGCACCCCGGCGAGCCCCTTGGCCAGCGCCTCCAGCGCGGCCTCGGGGGTCGCCGACTCCGCCGCGGCGCGCGCGTCGAGATGCGCGGCGAGCGACGGCTCGGCCTGCGGCGCGGGGAAGTCGGGCGGGCGGTCGAAGGAGAGGATCCGTTCGCGCAGCTCCCGCGCGATCGCCGCGTGGTCCTTCGTGAAGTCGAAGTGGACGTTGAGGCGCGAGTCGTGCGAGACGAGGGCCACGAGGTCGTTCGGCTCGAGCTGCTCGACGAACCGCGCGGCGTAGTGGGTCATCCGCAGCGGCCCCGCGTCGCGGGCGATGCTGATCCGGCGCTGGAAGAAGAGGACGATCAGGCGTCCCGCCGCCGGCGCGGGCGCGGCCACGGGAGCGCCGGGCTTGGCCGGCTCGACGACGCGCGCGGCGAGGGCCTCGCCTTCTTCGAGCGCGCCGGTCGTCCATTCCGCGGAGATCAGGTCGGCCGGCTCGCCGTCCACGAAGACCCGGAAGTCCGCCGGACCGAGCCCTTCGACCGCCCGGCCCTGCGCGTCGAGGACGCGGGCCTCGACCAGCAGCCGGGCGACCTCGACCTTCTCGACCAGCCCGGAATCGCGCGTTTCCTGCGCGGCGGAAAACCCTCCCGCCGCCGCGAGCAGCGGCGGCAGGAGGGCGAGGAGAGTCCTGACGAAGCGAATCATGAAGTCCTCGCCGTTCCCTCGCTCGTCGTCCGCCCCGCGGGTGTGGCCGACGGACGCCGCTTCGACGGGGCATGGAGGCGATGAGCGCGCAGGCAATCTTCGCATGCGCCCGCGGCGGCGCCCAGCAGCGCCGGCCGGGCGCTGCCCGCGCCGGGACCGCTCATTCGCTGCGGTAGTACCCTCGCGTGTAGACGGTCCGCCCCTTCGGCGCCGTCAGCTCGGCCTCGATCCGGTGCACGCCCGGGCCGAGGGGCGGCTTGCGCAGCGTCAGCAGGTAATGGCCGGACGCCGTCGCGAACGCCCGCTCGAGCGCCTTGTCGGTGGAGATGTCGGTCTTGACGTAGGCGCCGCCCGTCTCCGAGGCGAGGGCGCGCATCGGCGCTTCGAGGGAGTGCGTCTCCGCCTCGCGGTAGTCGACGACCGAGACCGCGGCGTGCGCGGCGACGAGCGTGCGCCGCGCGTCGGCGAACTCCGGCTGGTCGATCGTCCCGTTCGCCGTGTACCGGCCGAGCCCCCAGCCGAAGAAGAGCAGCGTCTTGGGGCCGCCGATCTCCTCGAGCCCCCGCGCGACGGCGAGCAGGCCGGCCTCGCAGGTGCCGGCTTGGGCGGCGCGTTCTTCGTCCCAGTGGGCGGCCAGCGACGGCTCGGGGCCGCCGGGGCCGGCCGCGCGCCGCTCGAACGGCAGCACCGCGTCGTGGATCGTCTTCTTGACCCGCGCGTGGTCCGAGGTGAAGTCCTCGAGCAGGCTGAGGCGCGAGTCGTAGACGACGACCGCGACGCGGTCGGTCGGCGCGAGGCCGTCCACGTAGCGCTGGGCGAGGTGGGCGAGGCGCATCAGTCCCGCCTCGCGCGTGATGTTGATCCGGCGTTGGAAGAAGAGGACGACCAGCCGCCCCGCCCGCGGGCCGAGCGCGTCGGCCGCGTTCTGTCCCTTGTCGGCGACGCCGACGGCGAGCGGCTCGAACGGCGCCGCGCCGTCGGTCCAGTCGGCGTCGAGGATCTCGGCCGGCCGGCCGTCCACGCGGACGACGAAATCGCGCGCCTTGAGCCCGCGGACGACCTCGCCGCGGGCGTCGAAGACCCGCGCCTCGACCAAGAGACGGGCGACGTCGATCTCCTCGACGAGGCCGGACGGCCGGGGCGGTTCCTGAGCGGCGAAGGCGGCGGCGGAAAGCGCGAAAACGGCCGCCGCGAGGGCGAGGGCGATGCGGCGATCGGGCACTCGTCGTCTCTCCTGCGCGGGAACGGGCGACGCCGCGGCGCGGCGCGCCGCGCGCCCATCGAGCGAGACTAGAGCAGACCTGCGCGAACGGCGAGGAAACCGCGGTCAACGGGCGGGCGGCGCGCACGAACGGCGCCGCCCGCGCCGCGGCGCGCACGAACGGCGCCGCCCGTACCGCGCCGCGCCGTCCGTGCCGCGCCGTGCCGCACGTGCCGTGCAGCGCCGCGCCGCCCGTCCGAGGCGTCTACTCCTGATCGGCCAGCGCCTGCTCGTCGCGGCGCAGCTTCTCGCGCAGCGTCTTGCGGTCGATGCCGAGGATCTCCGCCGCCCGCGTGCGGTTCCCCTGCACGGCGGCCAGCACCTCGCGGATGTACTCGACCTCGATCTCGGCCAGCGGGCGGTCGGGCGAGGCGCGGCGCAGCGCCGCGCGGCGCAGGGCCGGCGGCAGGTCGGGGGCGTCCACGGTGCGCCCGCTCGTCGCGACGACGAGCGCCCGCACGATCCGGTCGAGCTCGGCGACGTTGCCCGGCCAGTCGTAGCCGCGCAGCGCCTCGACCGCGCGGTCGGCGAAGGTCGGCTCGGCCAGCCCCGCGCGGCGCGCCCAGCGTGCGGCGAAGAGGCGGCAGAGGGCCGGCACGTCCTCCGCGCGCTCGCGCAGCGGCGGAACGGCGATGCGGCGCCCGGCGAGGCGCGCGAAGAGCTGCGGCTCGAAGACGCCGCGCAGGGCCAGCGACTCGAGCTCCGGCACGTCGCCGGCGACGAGCCGCGGCGCGCCGCCTTCGTCGAGCAGCCGCAGCAGCCGCCCCTGCGTCGGGCGGGGCAGGGCGCCGATCTCGGCGACGTAGAGCGTCCCGCCCGAGGCGGCGCGGAAGAGGCCGCCGAACGGCGCCTCGCGCCCGAACAGCTCGCGCTCGATCCGCTCCCCGTCGGCCGCGGCCGCCGAGATCCGGACGAACGGACCGTCGGCCAGCGGCCCCGCGGCGTGGATCGCGCGGGCGAAGGCGCAGCGGCCGGCGCCGTCCTCGCCGATCACCAGCGCCGGCTCCGCCGACTCGGCGGCGGCGCGCGCGGCGCGCAGCGCGGCGCGCATCGCCGGCCCCGCGCCGACGAGTCCCATCGCCCCGGCGGGCGCGGCGCCCTCGTCGAGCGCGCGGCGGGCGCGCAGCTTTTCCATCGTGCGGCCGACCGCCTGCAGCAGCTCCGCGGCGGTGAACGGCTTGGAGAGGTAGTCGTCGGCGCCGAGCTTGAGCGCCTGCACCGCGCTCTCCACCGAGGGGTAGCCGGTGACCATCAGGACCTCGGTCCCCTTGCAGTTCTCGCGGACGTGGCGGACGAGGTCGAGCCCCGAGGCGCCCGGCATCTTGAGGTCGGTGACGACGATGTCCACCGGGCGCTCGGCGAGCAGCCGCGTCGCCTCGGCGACGCTGCCCGCGGCGTGGACCGTGAACCCCGCCTTCTGCAGGTTGCGGCGCAGCACTTCCACCGTGTCCGCCGCGTCGTCCACGACCAACGCGACGTGCCCCTTGCCGATCTGCTCGCTCATGCCGTTTCCTCTCTTCCGCCCGCCGGGCAGGCGACCGGCAGCAGGACTTCGAAGCGCGCCCCTTGGCCCGGGGCGCTCTCCACGCGAACCGCCCCTCGGTGGGCGGCGACGATGCCGTGAACGACCGACAGGCCGAGGCCCGTGCCTTGGCCGACGTCCTTCGTGGTGAAGAAGGGATTGAAGATCTGCCGCAGGACTTCGGGCGCCATGCCGGCGCCGGTGTCGGCGACGGAGAAGCCGATCCCCGGCGCGCCCGCCGGCCAGTCGGCGGCGCCGATCGCGTCCGCGGGAACCTCCGCGACGGAGAAGGTGCGCAGCTCGAGCCGGCCGCCGGCCGGCATCTCCTGCAGCGCGTTGACGATCAGGTTGACCAGCGCCTGGCGCAGCTGGTCGGCGTCGGCGACGCAGGTCGGCGAGGACGGGTCGAGCGCCCGCGCGACCTGCACCCCCTGCAGCGCGGCCCGCGACTCGAGGAAGCCGAGCGCGTCCTCGACGATCTCGTTGAGCGCGCAGGGGGCGCGGCGGGTCGGCGTCCGCCGGCCGAACAGCAGCAGCTTGCGGATCACCTCGCGCGCGTGGAGCGTCGCCTTGATGATCCGGTCGAGGTCGCCGGCCGTCTCCGGCGAAAGGCCCTCCGCCTCGCGCGCCAACTGGGCGAAGCCGAGGATCGCCAAGAGCGGCTCGTTCAGCTCGTGCGCCGCGCCGGCGGCGAGCTGGCCGATCGTGGCGAGGCGGTCGGCGTGGCGGAGCTGCTCCTCGAGCCGCGTCTTCTGCTCGCGCGCGTCGCGCTGCTCGATCGCCAGGCCGATCTGCGCGGCGATGCCGTCGATCAGGCTGCGCTCCTCGGCGAGGAACGGCCCTTCGTCGAGCTCCGGCTTGTCCGCGGTGTAGACGACCTCGATCGCGCCGCGGCGCCGCCCGGCGCAGACGATGTCGGCCCGCTGCGCCGCGCGCCCCCGCTCGAACCCCTCGGTCGTGTGGCGCGCGTCGTCGATCGCGATCCGCGCCGCGCACTCGTCGGGATACTGCCAGCCCGGGGGGAGCAGGCGGACCGCGTCGGCCAGCAGCTGCTCCGGCGGCCGCTCGGCGTCGGCGGTGAGGCGCGAGAGGCCGTAGAGGCAGGTCAGCTCCTTCACGCGCTCGCGGAGCGCCCACTGCGCGCGGTGGTGCGCGACGGCGACGCTGAGGGCGGTCGCGGCGTCCTCGAAGAAGAGGACGTCCTCCGCGTCGAAGAGGCCGGGCGCGTCGCCGAGGAACTGCAGCAGGCCGGTCGCGCGGCCGTCGGCGACGAGGGGCAGGACGGCGAGGGAGCGGAAGCCGCCTTTCTCGGCCCACGCCGCGACGTCGATCGGCGCGCCTTCGGCCACGGGGGGCGCGGCGCGGCGCGCGTCGGGGGTCCAGTAGCCGCCGGAGGGGGTCGTGTTGCCGGCGGGCGCGGAGAGCGCGCGGGCGAGGATCGCCTTGGGGAGCCGGACCTGCGGCGCGTCGTCGCCGCCGTCGAGCGTGCCGAGCGAGCGTTCGGCGTCGAGGCGGAAGCGCCCGGAGGCCTCGCGGATCGCGCGCCGCGGCCCGCCGGGACCGACCGCCTCGAGCCGGATCACGACCGCGGCCGCGCCCGAGGCGTCCTCGAGCAGGCGCGTCGCCTCGGCGAGGAACTCGGCCAGCGGCGCGCCCTGACCGGCGGCCAGAAGAAGGCCGGTCACGAGGGCGCGGTGCTCCGCGGGGGTGCGCTCGAAGCCGTGCATGGATGGGGAATTATGCCCCGCGAATTGCCGGGAGCAAAGAAAGAGGAGCGCCCCGTGGGGCGCTCCTCCGCAATCAGGGGGCCGGCTCGGCGTCAGATGTAGGCCTGTTCGCCGAGCAGGGAGCTGTCGAGACCGACTTCCTGCTCCTTGGGGGTCACGCGGACCGGCATGAAGCGCTCGATCACCCAGAGCATGCCGTAGGTGAAGCCGAAGGCGTAGATCGACGCGCCGACGACCGCCGCGGTCTGGACGCCGAGGAGGGCGAGGCCGCCGCCGTTGAGCAGGCCGTCCATGCCGAGGTCGGGGTTGAGCGCCTTCGAGCCGAAGACGCCGAGCAGGATCGTGCCGAGGACGCCGCCCATCCCGTGGACGCCCCAGACGTCGAGCGCGTCGTCCCACTCGCGGTTGTTCTTGAACCAGATCGCGCCGTAGCAGACGACGCCCGAGACGGTGCCGATCAGCGCGGCCGCGGGGGTCGAGACGTACCCCGCGCAGGGGGTGACGGTGGCGAGGCCGGCGACCGCGCCGGTCAGCAGGCCGAGGAACTTCGGCTTCTTCTCGAAGATCCAGGCCATGATCAGCCACATCACGGCGGCGAACGACGCGGCGGTGTCGGTGTTGATGAAGGCGAGGCCGGTGATGCCGTCCACCTTGAGCTGGCTGCCGGCGTTGAAGCCGTACCAGCCGAACCAGAGCAGCCCCGTGCCGAGGGCGACGAGCGGAATGCTGTGCGGGCCCTTGTCCTCCGCCGAGCGCTTGCCGACGAAGATCACCGAGGCCAGCGCGGCGAAGCCGGCGATGGCGTGGACGACGATGCCGCCGGCGAAGTCGCGCACGCCGAACTTGTAGAGCAGGCCGCCGCCCCAGACCATGTGGACGAACGGGAAGTAGACGAAGAGCAGCCAGAGGACGAGGAAGACGTTGTAGGCGGCGAAGCGGATCCGGTTGGTGAAGGCGCCGGTGATCAGCGCCGGCGTGATGATCGCGAACATCATCTGGTAGGTGCAGAAGACGAACAGCGGGATCGTCGTCGAGCCGGAGTAGGCCATCGTCGGCGACATGTTCATGAAGAACGCGTTGTGCAGGTCTCCGATCACGCCGCCGACGTCGCCGGAGAAGCAGAGCGAGTAGCCGCAGACGAACCAGAGGACCGTCGTCACGCCCATCGAGACGAAGCTCTGGATCATGATCGACAGCACGTTCTTGCGGCCGACCAGTCCGCCGTAGAAGAAGGCCAGGCCGGGCGTCATCAGCATGACCAAGCTGGCCGCCAGGATCATGAACGCCGTGTTGCCAGTGTCGAACCCCTGCATCGCGTCCTCCCTGTCGCGCCCGCGGGGAGTGGGGAATATATACCCGGCAGGCGGGGCAAAGAGTATCACTTTCCGGGGCCAATTGCCTCTGCCCGCCGGGAATTTCTCCGCAATCGCCGCGCCGTCCCCGGCCGCCGTTCGTCCCGAAGACGGGACGCGGGATCCGTCCCGCGCCGCTGCTACAATCCCGCCGTGACCACCGGTTCCCTCGACGCGCCCCCGCGGCGCTCCCCGCTCGCCCGCGATCCCGCCCGCGCCGCCCGCCGCCACCCCACCGAGGACCGCGGCCGGAGCTTCGGCTGGCGCGGTCCGTTCGAGCGCGACCGCGACCGGATCCTCCACGCCCGCGCCTTCCGCCGCCTCGGCGAGAAGAGCCAGCTCCTCCCGCTCGACGGCGCGCGGCTGGTCCGGACCCGCCTCACGCACACGCTGGAGGTCGCCGGCTTCGCCCGCGGCCTCGCCCGCCACCTCGGCCTCGACGAGGACCTGGCGGAGGTGATCGCGCTGGCCCACGACCTCGGCCAGCCTCCCTTCGGCCCGGCCGGCGGGCGCGCGCTGCAGCGGTTCCTCGCGCGGCGGGGCGGCGAGGCGGCGGGGACGTTCGACCCGCGCGCGCAGGCGCTCGTCGTCGTGGACCGGCTCGAGATCCGCTACGACCATCCGGGGCTCAACCTGACCGACGACGCGCGCGAGGGGCTGCTCAAGCTCGAGCGGGACGACGCCGCGCCGCCGCCGGGGATCGACCCCGCGGGGCTGCGCGCCGGCGAAGGCTCGCCGCTGGAGGGGCAGGCGGTGCGGGCGGCGGTCGCCGCCGTCACGCCGATCCACGACCTCGAGGACGCGCTGGGGGAGGAGATCCTCGACCTGCGCGAGGCGCTGCGCTTGCCGGCCGTCGCGGCCCTCGCGGCCCGTCTGGAGAAGGCCGGCGCGTGGCCGCGCGGCCGCTTCCGCCGGATCGCGGCGCTCCACCGCGCGCTCGTCCACGCCGCGGCCGGGGACATCCTGGTCGCCTCGCGGCGCCGCCTCGCGCGGGCGGAGGAGGCGGGGCGCGTCGAGCCGGGGAAGGCGGTCGTCGGTCCCGGCGGGAAGGGGGCCGAACTGACGGCGGCGCTGCGGGAATTGATCGCGGCCCGCGTCGTCGGCCGTCCCGCCGTGCGGCGCGCCGACGCGCGGGCCGAGCGGCTCGTCGAGGGGCTCGCCGAGAGGTACCACCGCGATCCGCGCCTGCTCGACGACGCCGTGCTCTTCCGCGCCCGGGAGGCGCTCGCGCGCCCGTTCCTGCGGGACGTCCCGCGGAACGAGCAAGACGCGGAGATCGCCGGGCGGTACCATGGACGACCGGAGTTCGCGCGCCTGATCGCGGACCACATCGCCGGGATGACCGACCGCTACGCACGCGAGGCGTGGGACGCCCTCGTCCCCGCCGGGAGCGACGACTGATGCGCCTCGTCCTCGGATCGGACCACGCGGGTTACCTGCTCAAGCAGCAGCTCGCCGAGCGGCTCGCCGCCGCCGGCCACGCCGTCGAGGACCTCGGCGCCTACGGCACCGAGAGCTGCGACTACCCCGACCCCGCGCGGGCGGTGGCCGACGTGATCGCCGCCGGCGGGGCGGACCTCGGCCTGCTCGTCTGCGGCTCGGGGATCGGCGTCTCGATCGTCGCCAACCGCGTCCCCGGCGTCCGCGCCGCCCGCTGCACCAGCGAGTACGACGCGGAGATGGCCCGGCGCCACAACGACGCCAACGTTCTCTGCCTCGGCGCCCGCGTGACGGGCGTCGGGCTGGCCGAGGCGATCCTCGACCGTTTCCTCTCCGTGTCCTTCGAAGGCGGGCGCCACGCCCGCCGAGTGGCTAAGATCGACCAGGCTTAGTTCCTTCCTGCTTGCGCGGCGCGCCGGGACCCCACCTCCCAGGCGCGCGCAGGAGATCCCGACAATGACTCGTGCGCTTTGGAAGACCGATCCGGACATCGCCGCGCTGGTGCGCAACGAAGCCGTCCGGCAGCACACCCATCTGGAGTTGATCGCCTCGGAGAACTTCGTCAGCGAGGCCGTGCTCGAAGCGGCCGGCTCCGTCTGCACGAACAAGTACGCCGAGGGGTACCCGAAGAAGCGCTACTACGGCGGCTGCGAGAACGTGGACGCCATCGAGCAGCTCGCCCGCGACCGCGCGAAGCAGCTCTTCGGCGCGGAACGGGCCAACGTGCAGCCGCACAGCGGCTCGCAGGCCAATCAGGGCGTCTACTTCACCGTGCTCCAGCCGGGCGACACCGTCCTCGGCCTCGACCTCGCGCACGGCGGCCACCTGACCCACGGCCACCCGCTCAACATCTCCGGCAAGCTCTACAAGTTCATCCCCTACGGCGTGCGCCGCGAGGACGAGCGGATCGACTACGAAGAGATGGAGCGGCTGGCCAAGGAACACCGGCCGAAGCTGATCGTCTCCGGCGCGTCGGCCTACTCGCGCTTCTGGGACTGGGACCGGATCAAGCGGATCGCGGACGAAGTCGGCGCGGTGACGATGGCCGACATCGCGCACCCCGCCGGGCTGATCGCCGCCGGGCTGCACCCGTCGCCGGTGCCGCAGTTCGACTTCGTCACGACGACGACCCACAAGACGCTGCGCGGGCCGCGCGGCGGGATGATCCTCTGCAAGGACAAGTGGTTCAAGGAACTGCAGACGGTCGTCTTCCCGGGCCTGCAGGGCGGGCCGCTCGAGCACATCATCGCCGCCAAGGCGGTGGCGTTCCACGAGGCGATGCAGCCGTCCTTCAAGGACTACGCCCGGCAGATCATGGCCAACGCCAAGGTCCTGGCGGCCGAGATGGCGGAGCAGGGGTTCCGCGTCGTGACCGGCGGCACCGACAACCACATGTTCCTCGTCGACGTGTTCCGCGAGGGGGTGACGGGGAAGGACGCCCAGATCCTGCTCGACTCGGTGAACATCACGACGAACAAGAACACGATCCCGTGGGATCCGAACCCGCCGATGGTCGCCTCCGGCCTGCGGCTCGGCACCCCGGCGCTGACGACGCGCGGGATGAAGGAGCCGGAGATGAAGCAGGTCGCGCGGCTGATCGCCGAGGCGCTCCGGAACCGCGCCGACCAGGCGACGCTGGACAAGGTGAAGAAGAACGTCCTCGAGCTGTGCGACGCCTTCCCGCTCTACGCGGCGCGCCGCGCCGAGGGGCCGGAGGACTGAGCCTCCCGCCTTCGGGCAGGGCAAAAAGAGAGCGGGCGGCGCGACGCGCCGCCCGCTTTTGATTTCCGGGGAGCGGAGGCGTCAGCTTCGCGTCGCCTCGCTCTGCGTCGGGGCCGCCGGGGCGGCCGGCGCGGGATTCGCGTTCTGGGCCGGGGCCTTGTGGGCGCCGCCGGTCAGCAGGAGCACGCCGAGGACGATCAGGCCGACGGCGCAGCCCTTCCGCAGCGTCATCTCCTCGTGGAGGATCAGCCAGCCGAGAACGACGGCGACCGCCGGGGCGAGCGTGAAGGCGATCGGCTTGATCACGGAGATCGGCGCGCTCTTCATGCCCATGTAGAAGAAGATCATCGCCAGGGCGCCGGCGAGGAGGCCGGAGCCGAGGATCATCGCCAGCCACTGCGGACCCTGAAGGTTGCCGAGCGCCCCTTCGGTCTTGTCCTGGCGGACGTAGACCGTGACGATGTAGACGATCCACATGATCGGCAGGGCGATCGTCGAGCGGAGCGTGATCGCGGTGATCGGGCCGATCTGGCCCGAGCTGAGGACGTACTTCGAGCAGAGTTCGCCGATGCCCCAGCAGAGCCCGGCCAAGATCGCCAAGAAGATCGGCATAGCTTTTCCCTCGGGGAACGCCGCGGGTGAGCGACGGCGCGTCGATCGTGAATCGTAGCCGCTTCCCGGCGGCGCGCAAATCGGGTCGGACGCCCGCCGGGTCCGCTTCGCCGGAGGGCGCGGCGCCCGTTCCGGCGACGCCGCGGCCGCGGAAGGGGGTGCGCCGCGGCGGGGTTCGTGCGAAAAAGGACCGATGGAAAACGGCGGACAGCGCGCGGACATGGACTCGCTTTTCGGCGAGGGGGGAGCGCTGTCGAAGGCGCGCCCGGGGTTCGAGTTCCGGCCCGGGCAGCGCGCGATGGCCGACGCGGTCGCGGAGGTTTTCGCCGCGGGGGGACGGCTGGTCGTCGAGGCCGGGACCGGCACCGGCAAGACGCTCGCCTACCTCGCGCCGGCGCTGCTCGCCGACGCGCCGGTCGTCGTCTCGACCGGCACCAAGGCGCTGCAGGAGCAGATCCTCTCCCGCGAGCTGCCGGTCGCCTTCGACGTCGTCGGCGGCGAACGGCGCGCGGCCGTGCTCAAGGGGCGCGAGAACTACCTCTGCCTCAAGCGGTTCGACGAGATGCAGGCCGAGCCGCTGCTCGACCGCGCGGGCGACGCGCCGCTCTGGCGGGCGATCGAGGCGTGGGCCGCGCGGACCGAGACCGGCGACCGGGCGGAGGTCGAGGACCTGCCCGACCGCTCCCTGCTCTGGAGCCGCCTCGACGGCCGCACGGAGATCTGCACCGGCCGCAAGTGCCCGCGCTTCGAGCGCTGCTTCGTCTTCCGCGCGCGGCAGGAGGCGGCGAAGGCGCAGATCGTCGTCGTCAACCACCACCTGCTCTTCGCCGACCTCGCGCTGCGGCGCTCCGGCGGCGGCGGGATCCTGCCCGACGCGCCGTACGTCGTCTTCGACGAGGCGCACCTGATCGAGGACGCGGCCTCCTCCCACTTCGGGCGGAAGCTGAGCGGGCGGATGATCGCCGACCTCGCCGGCGACGCGGAGCGCGAGTTCGCCGCCGAGCGACGCCCGACGCTGACCGCGAAGCGGACGGCCGACTGGGGGAAGGAGTTCTTCCGCGCGCTGCGCGCGCCGCGCTTCGGCCGCGGCCGCTTCGACGCCGGGGCGTTCCTCGAACGCTGCCCGGACGCGGCCGAGGAACTGCGCGAGGCGCTGGCGCGGCTCGCCGCGGCGCTCGGCGAGGGAAACGAGGAGCGCGAGGACGAGCGGACGCTCCTCGCCGGCCGCGCGGTCCATTTGGCGAACGTGGTGGACGAGCTGACGACGCCGCCTCCCGCCGACCAGGTGGTGACGGTCGAGGGGCAGGGGAAGGACGGCGCGCTGCTCGTCTCCTGGCCGCTCGACGTCGCGGGGATTCTGGAAGAGACGGTCGCGGGCTCGTTCGAGGGGGTCGTCGCGACCTCCGCGACGTTGTCCGTCGCCGGCAGCCTCGAGCGGGCGCGGCGGACGCTCGGGCTTCCCGACGCGCGCACGCTGATCGTCCCGTCGCCGTTCGACCACCGGCGGCAGGCGGCGCTCTACGTGCCGCGCGAGTTCCCCGAGCCGTCGAATCCGCGCTTCGCGGAACGGGCGCTCGAGGAGATCGAGGAGCTGCTCAAGATCTCGGGCGGGCGCGCGCTGGTCCTCTTCGCCTCGCACCGCGCGCTCGAGGAGGCGGCGGAGCGGTTCCGGGGGCAGTTGCCGTGGCCGGTGCTCGTGCAGGGGGACGCGCCGCGCGAGCGGCTCGTCGCCGAGTTCCGGCGCGACGTCCGCTCGGTGCTGCTCGGCACGGCGTCGTTCCGGCAGGGGATCGACGTGCCGGGGGAGGCGCTGTCGCTCGTCGTGGTGGACAAGCTGCCGTTCGCGGTGCCGGACGACCCGGTCGTCGCGGCGCGCGGCGAGCTGCTGCGCGCGCGCGGCGGCGATCCGTTCCGCGAGCAGTCGCTGCCGGAGGCGGTCCTCGCGCTCAAGCAGGGGCTGGGGCGGCTGATCCGCTCGCGCGCCGACCGCGGGCTGCTCGCGCTGCTCGACGTGCGGGTGCGGACGAAGTTCTACGGCAAGACGGTCCTGCGTTCGCTGCCGCCGTGGCCGCTGCTCGACGACGTCGACGCCGCGCGCCGTTGGTTCGACGAGAAGGTCGGTCCCGCCGCGGACGAGTGACGGCGCCCTCCGGCGCGCGGCGGGAGCGTCGCGCCGGACGCGCTCCGCGGCGCTACTTCGGGGCGCAGGCCGCGACGTCGCGGCGCAGCGGCGCCGGAACCTTGGCCTTCGCCGCGTCGGCGCGGGCCAGCGCCGCTCGCGCTTCCGCGCAGCGGCCGAGCCTCAAGTTCGCCGCGGCGAGATTGCTCAGGGCCGCGCCGAAGCCGGCGTCCGCCGCGACCGCCGCCTCCCATGCCGCGCGCGCCTCGTCCACGCGGCCGAGGCGGTAGAGGGCGTTCCCGATCCAGAAGTCGAACTCCGGGGGCGGCGTCGTCGGAAGCGGCCGGCCCGGCTTCTCCATCCGGCGGGCGTCGTCGGCGACGTTCTCGAGGTGCGAGATGTAGATGTCGTTCGACGGGCCGATGACCTTTCCGGCGGCGTCCTTGAGCTGCTGGATCTGGTCCTTCGTCGTGATCGCCGCGATCTGCGTCTTGTGGAACTGCGCCGCGCGGTCGTCGTCCTGGCGCTTGGCCAGCGCGAGGTAGGCTTCCTTCGCTTCGTGGTAGCGGGCGAGCGCCGCGGCGTCGTCGCCGCGCAGGGCGGCGGCGTGGCCGAGGCCGACGAGCGGGTCGGGGAAGCCGGGCGCGAAGCGCAGCGCCTCGCGGAACGCGCGCTCCGCGCCGTCGGGGTCGCGGGCGGCGATCCGCTCGGCGCCGCGCCGGCAGGCGGCGACGGCCCGGGCGACGTCGAACCGCGTCTTCGCGGCGTCGCCGGACGGGGCGGCGAAGCAGGCCGCGCCGCCGGCGAGGAGGAGGGCGGCGAGCGCGAGGAGGACGAGAAGCGCGGCGCGCGCGCGGCGGGGCGGCGGGAGAGCGCGCATGGGACACCTCCGCGGAACGAGCGGGCCGCGGAGGGCGCCGCGGACCGGTCGGTTTGATTGTCCCACTTCGGGGGGCGGGGCGTCGTCGGTTCCGGCGCCGCTTTCCTCCCGGACGACGACGGCCTCCGGCGGCCGCTGGCGTTGGGGGACGTCAAGGCCCGCGCGTGCTTGGTCGGTCGTGTGTCGGAGGTCTAAAGGCCCGCGCGTGCTCGGGGGACGGCGCGTCGTGGGGGGGGGGGGGGGGGG
>JAJFTU010000215.1 GCA_021372775.1 bacterium
TTGGGGTGGGCGATGGGATTTGAACCCACGACAACCTGGTCCACAGCCAGGGACTCTACCAGCTGAGCTACGCCCACCACACTTGCCCGCCGTCGCCGGCGCGTGGTTATGGTAGGGCCAAAGCGCGAGCCGTCAAGCGCCCCGGCACCCCGCCCCGCCCGAACTGGCGCGCGCGGAGGGACTCGAACCCACGATCTCGCGCCGAGTTGACGCACGCGGCACTGCATGTATCTGCGACCCTCAAGCCCTCTAGAGGGCCTCAGGGGCGAGAGTCTCCGTGGTAGCAGTCGGTAGCGCGCTAGATCGACGCACGCGTGGGCGGCGACAATTACTTTTCCCGGCTAACGAGAACAGAACTTGCCGGGTGGGCGGGTTGAAGCCGCTTGTGTGATCGTGAGGGCTCTTCTCCGCGGAGCGCCCGGTGGTCACGGACGAGCAGGTCAAGCGCCTGAGGCGCGCACGCGTAGAGAGCCGCCGCGGCCGCGGCGGGGATGAGCGTGCGTTCCGCACGCACGTGGGAGGCCGGCCCGCCGCCGTCGCGGTCCGGTCGAAGGCGGGACTGGCGGAAACGTCCCGATCCGTTCGTGGACGTCCGGGAGACGGAGGTGGTGCAGTTGCTCGAGGCCAACCGGCAGGGCGTGCTCGAAGCGACGACGGTGTTCGCGGCGCTTGGGGAGCGGTATCCCGGCCGGTCCCACGCCGGACAGCTGCGGACGCTGCAGCGACGACTCCGGGACTGGCGCGCGGGGTAGGGCCCCGCGCGCACGGTGTTCTTCGAGCAAGAGCACCACATCGGCCGTCAGGACGCGTTCGACTTCACGCACGCCGCCGAGTTGGGCACCACCGTCGGCGGGCAAGCGCTCGATCACCTGCTGTTCGTCTTCACGCTCTGCTACAACTCGTGGACATGGCTCGAGGTCGCGTATGGCGAGTCGCACGAGGCGCTCGTGCGCGGGTTCCAAACCGCGCTGTGGGCGCGCAGCGGCGTTCCCGATGAAGTGTGGTCGGACAAGCTGTCGGCCGCGACGCACGAGCTCAAGGCGACCGGCGGGCGCGCGCTGACCGGGCGCTTCGACGTGCGCGATCACTACGGGCTGCGCTCAGGCCGGATCCGCCCGGACGAAGCGCACGAGAACGGCGTGGCCGAGACGCGCCGCGGCCGGATCACGCCGCTGCTCGCGCAGGCGCTCCTGCTGCGCAGCAGCAGCGACCTCCCGAGCGTCGCCGAGCGGGAAGCCTTCGCCCGTGCCACCGTCGAGCTGCGCGTCAATCGGCCACACGTCGCGCAACTGGCCGCCGAGCGGCCGCTCCTGCGTACGCGGCCCGCGGCGCGTGTTCCGAACTGCACGACGTACCGCCCGACCGTGCGCCGCTGGAGCACGATCCGCGTCATTGGCCGGACCTACTCGGTGCCGTCCCGCCTAATTGGCCTGCGCCCCGAAGAGTGGTCCGGGCTGACCGAGAGTCCGCGGGGCGACAATTCGCCCGCGAAAGGACGCTCATGAAGAAGAGCCGGTTCGGCGTGGAGCAGATCGTCGGCATCCTGAAGGAGGCGGACGCCGGCGTGAGGGTCGGGGAGCTGTGCCGGAAGTACGGGATCAGCGACCCGACGTACTGCCGCTGGAAGGCGAGGTACGGCGGGATGGAGGCCGGCGACGCGGTGCGGCTGAGGGCGCTCGAGGACGAGAACCGGAAGCTGAAGATGATCGTCGCCGAGCAGGCGCTGGACATCCGCGTTCTGACGGACATCACCTCAAGAAAGTGGTGACGCCCGCCGCGCGACGGGACGCGGTGCGTCGCGCTCGCCGGCTCGGCATGAGCGAGCGACGCGCGTGCGGGCTGATCGGGATCCATCGTTCGACGTGCCGCCGGAAGCCGAGGCGCGGCGACGCCGCGGGACTCCGCGAGGCGC
>JAJFTU010000216.1 GCA_021372775.1 bacterium
GAAGAGGCGCAGCGGGAAGCCGTGCGCCGCGGCCACCAGCAGGTCGAGGACCTGCATCTGCTGGCCGCGCTCCTCGCGCAGGAGCGCGGCTTCGCGCCGGCGCTGCTGGCGAAGGCGGGGCTCGACGTCGCCGCGCTCGGCGCGCGGCTCGAGGAGGCGCTGCGGCGCGTCCCCGCGGTCGGCGGTCCCGGCGCCGCGTCGGTGGACCTCTCGCTCGGTCCGCGCCTCAACCGCGTCCTCATCGCCGCCCCCGACGAGGCGCGCGCGCTCAAGGACGAGTTCGTCGGCGTCGAGCATCTGCTGCTGGCGACGGAGCGGGTCGGCGGCGAGGCCTGGAACATCCTCGCGTCGATGGGGCTCGACCGCGCGCGGCTGCTCGACGCGCTGCGCGCGACGCGCGGCGGGCAGCGCGTGACCTCGCAGAATCCGGAGGCCACCTACCAGGCGCTGGAGAAGTACGGCCGCGACCTGACGGAGATGGCGCGCCGCCAGAAGCTGGACCCGGTCATCGGCCGCGACGAGGAGATTCGCCGCGTCGTCGAGGTCCTCTCGCGGCGCACGAAGAACAACCCGGCGCTGATCGGCGAGCCGGGCGTCGGCAAGACGGCGATCGTCGAGGGGCTGGCGCGGCGGATCGTCGCCGGCGACGTCCCGACGAGCCTCAAGGACCGGCGGGTCGTGCAGCTCGACATGGGCGCGCTCGTCGCCGGGGCCAAGTACCGCGGCGAGTTCGAGGAGCGGCTCAAGGCGGCGCTCAAGGAGGTCGTGGACGCCGAGGGGCGGATCATCCTCTTCATCGACGAGATCCACACCGTCGTCGGCGCCGGCGCGGCCGAAGGGTCGATGGACGCGGCGAACCTGCTCAAGCCGATGCTGGCGCGCGGCGAGCTGCACTGCATCGGCGCGACGACGCTCGACGAGTACCGCAAGGGGATCGAGAAGGACCCGGCGCTCGAACGCCGCTTCCAGCCGGTCCTCGTGCAGCCGCCGTCGGTCGAGGACACCGTCTCGATCCTCCGCGGCCTCAAGGAGCGGTACGAGGTCCACCACGGCGTGCGGATCCAGGACGCCGCGCTCGTCGCCGCGGCGACCCTCTCCGACCGCTACGTCGCGGACCGCTTCCTGCCCGACAAGGCGATCGACCTGATGGACGAGGCGGCGGCGCGGCTGAAGACCGAGATGGAGTCGATGCCGGTCGAGCTCGACGAGCTGAACCGCCGCGTCCTGCAGCTCGAGATCGAGCGGGAGGCGCTGGGCAAGGAGACCGACGACGCCTCGCGCGCGCGGCTGGGCAAGCTGGAGACGGAGCTCGGCGGGCTGAAGAGCGAGTTCGCGGCGCTCAAGGCGCAGTGGGACGAGGAGAAGAACGCCTCGGCCTCGCTCGCCGCGCTCAAGCAGGAACTGGAGCGGGCGCGCGGGCGGCGCGAGGAGGCGCTGCGGCAGGGCGACCTCAAGGCGGCCGCCGAGCTGCAGTACGGCACGATTCCGGCGCTCGAAAAGAAGATCGAGGAGACGGAGCGGAAGAGCGGCGCGAACGGCCGGCCGCGCCTCGTCGCGGAGGAGGTCACGCCGGAGGACATCGCGCAGATCGTCTCCCGCTGGACCGGCGTCCCGGTGAGCCGTCTCGTCGCCGGGGAGCAGCAGCGGCTGCGCGAGCTCCCCGACCAGCTGCGGCGGCGCGTCGTCGGGCAGGACCCGGCGGTGCAGGCGGTGGCCGACGCCGTGCTGCGCGCGCGGGCCGGCCTCTCCGACCCGAACCGCCCCGTCGGCTCGTTCCTCTTCCTCGGGCCGACCGGCGTGGGGAAGACGGAGACGGCGCGCGCGCTCGCCGAGGCGCTGTTCGACGACGAGCGGGCGATGATCCGCATCGACATGTCGGAGTACCAGGAGCGCCACACCGTCTCGCGGCTCGTCGGCGCCCCTCCGGGC